>URFE01000117.1:0-6237 GCA_900546965.1 uncultured Collinsella sp. | reverse complement strand
CGTGGGCTCGGAGATGTGTATAAGAGACAGGGTCTAGGTCGCGGATGATTGCGCCCGGGCGCAGGTCGAAGGTCTTCTCTACGGCTTCAACGATCTTATGCTCAGCAACATGTGCGGTACCGAAGGTGTCGACCATGATTGAGAGGGGCTTGGAAACACCGATGGCGTAGGCAAGCTCGACTTCGCAGCGGTCGGCTAGGCCGGCGGCGACCACGTTCTTGGCGACCCAGCGCGCGGCATACGCGGCAGAGCGGTCGACCTTGGTGCAGTCCTTGCCGCTAAAGGCACCGCCGCCGTGACGGCCGTAGCCGCCGTAGGTGTCGACGATGATCTTGCGGCCGGTCAGGCCCGTGTCGCCCATGGGGCCGCCCACGACAAAGCGACCGGTGGGGTTCACGTAGATGTCCGCGTTGTCCCACGGCATGTTCTCGGCAGCCATCACGGGGGTGATGACGTGCTCGATGAGGTCGGCCTTGATCTTGCCCATGTCCTCGATCTCGGCGGCGTGCTGCGTGGAGATGACGATGGTCGTGACCTCCACGGGCTTGCCTTCCTCGTAGCGCACGGTGACCTGGGTCTTGCCGTCGGGACGCAGATAGGCGAGGGTGCCGTCGTGACGCACGGCGGCCAGGCGCTCGGCCAGGCGGCTCGCCAGGTAGTGCGGCATGGGCATGAGGGTCTTGGTCTCGTTGGAGGCATAACCGAACATCATGCCCTGGTCGCCGGCACCGATCAGGTCGATCGGGTCGGTGGTAGCGCCGGTCTGGGTCTCGAAGGACTCGTCGACGCCCTGGGCGATATCGGGCGACTGCTCGTGGATGAGGCTCATAACGCCGCAGGTGTCGCAGTCAAAACCGAACTTGGCACGGTTGTAGCCAATGCGGCGGATAACACCGCGGGCGATTTCCTGTACGTCGACGTAGGCCTGGGTGCGAATCTCGCCGGCGACGATGACGGTGCCAGTGGTCACGAGGGTCTCGCAAGCGCAGCGGACGTTCTCCACGTTGGCAGGCACGCCGTTGGGGGCGATGTAGCCCTGCTCCTGCAGCTCTATTTCTTTGGCGAGAATTGCGTCGAGGACGGCGTCGCTGATCTGGTCAGCGATCTTATCGGGATGACCTTCGGTCACCGACTCCGACGTAAAAACAAAGGACCCGTGTTGGGGTGGGATGGAACGAAGTTCTTCTGACATGATTGTCCTTTCAAAAACGTGTCCCGGCGACCGTTACCATTCCGCCAGGCTCTCTATGCAAGGGCACATCATAGCGCGTAAATCAAACATTCACACCCTTTCCGCACCTACTCATTGGGGACAGACTTAAATGACCAGCCTTACCTAAGTGCCGACAAGTTGCCCAAAGAATGGTCATTTAAGACTGTCCCCAATGAGTATCCCCAATGAGTAGGTCGGTGCCCTTTGTGCGGAGGTTGCTTTGATGCTTTATACTGGTGCGGTTAGACATCCATCCTGCAATCGAGGAGATTTCCATGGCATCAGACGTTCGCGTCCGCTTTGCACCCTCACCGACGGGCAAGCTGCACATTGGCGGCGCCCGCACCGCTATCTATAACTGGGCTTTCGCCCGTGCAAACGGCGGCACGTTCATCCTGCGCATCGACGACACCGACCCCACCCGCTCTACCGACGAGAACACGCAGATCATCCTGCGCGCCATGCGTTGGCTGGGCCTGGACTGGGACGAGGGTCCCGAGGTGGGCGGCGATTTTGGCCCCTACGCCCAGACCGAGCGCCTGGACCTGTACAAGCAGGCCGCCCAGAAGCTTTGGGACGAGGGCAAGGCCTATCCCTGCTTCTGCACCAAGGAACAGCTCGACGCCGACCGCAAGGCCGCGCAGGAGCGCAAGGACCCCTTCCAGGGCTATCAGCGCCGTTGCCGCAATCTTGATCCCGAGGAGGCCCGCCGTCGCATCGAGGCCGGCGAGTCCTACGTCCTTCGCATCAAGGTGCCCGAGGACCGCGGCGACGTCGTTATCCACGATGCCGTCCACGGCGAGGTGACCTTCGATGCCAAGGAGCTCGACGACTTTGTCATCTTCCGCTCCGATGGCACGCCCACGTACAACTTCGCGACTGTCGTCGACGACGCCATGATGAAGATCACCCATGTCATCCGCGGCGACGACCACCTGTCCAACACCCCGCGTCAGGTCATGGTCTACGAGGCCCTCGGCGCGCCCGTGCCCACGTTCGCCCACATCTCCATGATCTTGGGTGCCGACGGCAAAAAGCTCTCCAAGCGCCACGGCGCCACCTCGGTGGAGGAGTACCGCGACGCCGGTTACCTGTCCGACGCCTTCGTCAACTATCTGGCGCTGCTCGGCTGGTCGCTCGACGGCGAGACCACGATCATCCCGCGCGATGTCCTGGCCAGCAAGTTCTCGCTCGACCGCATCTCCAAGAACCCGGCGACCTTCGACCCCAAGAAGCTTGATTGGGTTAATGCCGAGTACATCAATGGCATGTCCGATGCTCAGTTTGCCGATGAGATCATGGTCCCCGAGCTGCACGAGGCGGGTCTTATCGAGGGTAATGTCGAGTACGGCGAGGATTGGATCGATGCGCTTGCTGCCATCGTTAAGCCGCGCACCAAGATGCCGGCCGACGCCGTGACCGTCGCCGCTCCCATCTTTGCTACGGCCGAGACGCTTGAGTATGACGAGAAGTCCGTCAACAAGGGCCTGGCCAAGGAAGGCATGGGTGCCATTCTGGATGCCGCCAAGGCCGCGCTCGAGGGCGTGGACGAGTGGACGGCTGTCAACATTGACGCCGCGCTTGAGCCGCTTCCCGAGCAGATGGACCTTAAGAAGCGCGTGGTGTTCCAGGCCGTGCGCGTCGCCGTCTGCGGCAACATGGTGAGTCCTCCGCTGGGCGAGACCATGGCGCTCGTCGGCCGCGACGACTGCCTGGCGCGCATCGACCGCGCCCGCACGATGGCGCTGTAATCGCTGCGCAAATGTATGTATCCGAGCCCCGTTCACTCAGAGCGGGGCTCTTGTTTCTGTAGACGTATGGGATAGGAGGTGCTGGGGCCATGGCCGAGCAACTTTCGCTGTTTGGTTCGCCGGAACCGGAGGAGGTTCCGGTGAAGCCAGTGCCTGCCGCTGCCTCGGCTCAGCCTAAGCCTGCGCGCGAGCCCATTGCCGCCTACGCGAGCGTGGTCCTCGACATCCCGACGCGTGCGCTGTCCGAGCCATTCGCCTACGGCATCCCCCGGTCCCTTGCCAACGAGGCTCAGATTGGGTCTACGGTCCTGGTCCACTTTGGTAACCGTGCCGCCGCGGGCTATATCGTCGATATCGCGCCCGAGCTGGGCGACCTGCAGGGCAACAACGCTCTCGACCTCGCGCGCATTAAAGCCATCGAGGCTATCCTCAGCAAACCGCTCTTTACCGCCGAGGCCGCTCGTATCGCACGCTGGATGAGCCGCGAGTACGTTGCAACGCTTTCCGAGTGCCTGCGCCTGTTCTTGCCCCCGGGCGGCAGCCCGCGCGTGGTCAAGGGCGATGACGGCGCATGGTCGGTTGAGCGCCCAGCCGTCAAGCCTATCCAAAACCGTTGGGTCATGCTTACGCCCGAGGGCTTCGACTATACGCCTCCCAAAACGGCGGTTCGTCAGCGTCAGCTCATCGAGGCGCTCCAGTGCGGACCGGTCACGACGCGCGACCTCAACCTGCTCTATAACAGCATGTCGGCGACTATCAAGGCGCTCGAAAAGCGCGGCGTCGTGGTGGTGGAGGAGCGCCGTGCGTGGCGTGGCTGCAGCGAGCAGACCTCGCTGTCCTCGGCAAGCGGCAACGCGCCGGTCGCACTCACCAACGGTCAGCAGCAGGCACTCGCGCAGATTGAGCGCGCTCGTCTGGACGCTCATGGCGACGTGGTGCTGGTCGACGGCGTCACCGGCTCCGGCAAAACCGAGGTTTACCTTTCGGCGATTGAGCGCGTGCTCGCGGCCGGCCGCTCGGCCTGCGTGCTGGTGCCCGAGATCTCGCTGACGGCCCAGACCGTCGGCCGCTTTCGCTCGCGCTTTGGCGAGACGGTCGCCGTGTTCCATTCGCGCCTTTCGGCCGGCGAGCGTCTGGACCAGTGGGATATGGTCGCCAGCGGTGCGGCCCGCGTGGTCGTCGGCGCCCGCTCGGCGCTCTTTTGCCCGCTCAGCGACCTTGGTCTCATCATCATCGACGAGGAGCACGAGACCAGCTACAAGCAGGGTTCCAGCCCGCGTTACCATGCGCGCGAGGTGGCGGCTGAGATGGCGCGTCGCTATCGCTGCCCACTCGTACTGGGCTCCGCCACGCCCTCGGCCGAGGCCCTCGACCGCTGCCGCCGTGGCACGTATAACGGTGCCACCTGGGCGCGCGTCGAGATGCCCGAGCGCCCGGGGCATGCCGTGCTGCCAACGGTCCGCATTGCCGACCTGCGCCGCGAGTTCGCCCACGGTAGCCGCTCCATGTTCTCTAAACCGCTGATGGAAGGCCTGGAGCGCGTAGTCGAGCGCCGCGAGAAGGCTGTGTTGCTGCACAATCGTCGCGGCTTTGCGCCGTTTCTTATGTGCCGCGAGTGCGGCTGCGTGCCCACATGCAACCACTGCTCCACCGCGCTCACGTACCACGAGCGCACGAACACGCTGCAGTGCCACACCTGCGGATCGTCCTGGCGCGTGCAGCCCTATCCGGCCCCCACGAGTCGCTGTCCCAAGTGCGGTAGCCGCTACCTGGCAAAAATGGGCCTGGGTACGCAGCAGATCGAGGACGCACTGCACCAGATGCTGCCCGATGACGTCGCCATCATTCGCATGGACGCCGATTCCACGCGTGGCAAGGACGCGCACAAAAAGCTGCTCGAGCAGTTCGATGCCGCCGATTGCGCGGTGCTGCTGGGTACCCAGATGATTGCAAAGGGCCTCGACTTTCCCGAGGTCACGCTCGTGGGCGTGGTCAATGCCGACTTTGCGCTGAAGCTGCCTGATTTTAGAGCAGGGGAGCGCGCCTACGATCTTCTGGAGCAGGTTGCGGGCCGCGCCGGCCGCGGCGATCGCCCCGGCGAGGTTATCATTCAGACCTATCTGCCCGAGGACCCGGTCATCCGCGCCGTCGCCGAGCACAATCGCTCGATCTTCACCGACTACGACCTGGACCAGCGCCGCGACGCACTGTATCCGCCGTTCGTGCGCCTGGCCAACATCTTGGTATGGTCGACGAACGCGGATGACGCGCGGGACTACATCGGTCGCATCGCAAAGCTCCTCAAGCGTCGCTGGCATGCCGCTGCTCCCGACTTTTTGCGGGCGGGGAGCGCCGTGCCCCAGGTGCTTGGTCCGGCTTCGTGTGTAATCGAGAGAGCCAAGGACCGTTATCGCTTCCACCTGCTTGTGAAGTCGCCCGTGGGGTACCATGTCTCTGACGATATCGACGCCTGCCTCAAAGAGGTGGGCTCCGTGCGCGGCGTGGGCGTGAGCGTTGACGTCGACGCCTATGATTTGATGTAACAACCCGAAAGGATGGCCATGGAAGCCAACGGAATCGTACTGTCGCCCGACCCTCGTCTGCGCCAGGAGTGCGCCGTCATCGAGGAGATCACCCCGGCGATCGAGGCGCTTGCCGAGAAGATGAAGAAGATGATGTTCGAGAACGGCGGCTGCGGCCTGGCTGCCCCGCAAATCGGCGAGCTCATCCAGCTCGTCACCATTGACTGTGACTACAGCGACAAGAACGACTACGATCCGTACGTGCTCATCAATCCCGTCATTGTTGAGCAGAGCGACCATCTGGTGTCGTTTAGCGAGGGCTGCCTGTCCATCCCCGGCATTAGCTGCGAGATTGAGCGTCCCGACCATGTCGTCGTCGAGGCTTATGACCTGGATGCCAACCTGATTCGCTATGAGGCCACAGGCGACCTGTTCTGCGTGTGCCTGCAGCACGAGATCGATCACCTGCACGGCAACACCATGTTTGAGCGACTGAAGCCCATGCAGAGGATCAAGGCAGTCAAGGAGTACCAGGACGCCCTGGCCCGCGGCGCTCGACCGGGCGAGACGGAGTAAGTCGTCCGTCCCCTTCCGCCGCAGGGCTTAGGTTTTGCTCCATGCTCAAACAGTCCTGCTCGCACGAAGAGCACATTAAGTGCTCTTCGGCTCGTGCGGAACTGCGCGTGGAGCAAAACCTAAGCCCTGTCTCTTATACACATCTCCGAGCCCACGAGACATCTCAGGATCTCGT
>URFE01000116.1:0-6313 GCA_900546965.1 uncultured Collinsella sp. | reverse complement strand
TACGAGGTCCTGAGATGTCTCGTGGGCTCGGAGATGTGTATAAGAGACAGGCTCATGGCGCCCCAGGGCGGCGTAAACGCGAGGAACGGCACGATGCAGAAGAGGATCCACTCGTCTACGTGCGCGGTCGCCGCTGCGATGAAGACCTGCGAGGCGATAACCCAGATGATGATGGCCGGGATCGACGCCGCTCGCTGGCCGAACCGGTCGGCGAGTTTGCCGAGCTGCGGCCCGAGCAGCGCGGACGAGACGGAGTAGACGGCCGAGAGCGCGCCGGCGATCGTGTAGTTGCCGTAGATCTGCTGCACGCCGATGGTAATGGACATGCTGATCATGGCGAGCGGCATGCACGCGACCACCGACCCAACGGTGAAGCGCGCCGCATGCGGGATGCGCAGCAGCTCGGCATACCCGCCGAACAGCCGGTGGATCAGGCCGGAGTTCCCCGCAGGGGCCGTGGGGGCCGTCGCGCCCCGCTCCTCGGCGTCCTCGATCTCGATGGCGTCTTCCGTGGATTCCATGATCCTTCCCCGCTCCCGACGTATGGACGGTGCCCCGATGCAATCCGGGCACCGACGCGCGATCTGCGCGCACATGGTATTAGGGTAGCGACATCCGCCGTGGAAGCAACCGGCGTTCGTTTACTTTTCCTGCCACTTTGACGCGGCACGAGGTAATCGAATATAGCCGCGCACATAAAGCGGGTCCTGTTTCATTTTGAACAGGACCCGCCTCTTTCCTTTACGGGCGTAGAGTGTCTCCTACATGTTGCAGATCGAGACATTCCTTCCGACGCTCCGCTTCTATCTCAATTTGTAACAGTAAGGGTGATTATGGGCTTCCACGTGTTACAAATCGAGACAACCGCTTCAGGAGGTGTCTTTAATCTCAATCTGTAACAGTAAGAACGGTATTTCTCCCCTACGTGTTATAGATCGAGACATTTCAAAGTGGTCCCGGTCATTGTCTCAATCTGTAACATCTAGACCGATATTTCCCTTCTAACTGTTACAGATTGAGATAAATGGACGGACCCTCAACCTTCCGTCTTGATCTGTAACAGTAAGAGGTCTTTTCCGCCTTTATCTGTTACAGATCAAGACAATTCTCGGCGGCTTCCTGATTCATCTCAATCTGTAACAGTAAGAACGGTTTTCCTCCCCTACGTGTTACAGATCGAGACATTTCATAGTTGTCCCGATCAGGAGCTCACGGCGTCTCGTCCATCTCCTACGCCGACTACGTCATCGCCATGGTCGACGAGGCCGAGCGCACGGGCTCCGATGCCCACGTGGGCGAGGGTCTCTATCGGCTCTATCGCTCGCTCGTGAACGTGCGCCCGCCTACGGAAATCTCCGATGAGTACCTGCGCATCGAGGACGCTTACTTGCAGGGACGCCTGCAGGAGCGCGGAATCGCCGAGGCACGTAAAGCGGAATCCGTAGGCGGACTCTTGCTGTGGCGCGGGGATATCACGCGGCTTCGCACGGACGCCATCGTGAACGTTGCCAACTCTCAGAGGCTAGGATGTGATCCTGCCGATTTTTGGGTAACCACCCACTCGGCGTAGTCGTTATAAATGTACTTGTGCTCCCAGATGCCATCAGCTGAGCCTGTGCACTCGTCAATCTGGCAGTCGTGGTAGAGGTCGTCCGCGAAGCCCTCAATTACGTCCAACAACTCGAGGCGCTCGATGTACTTCGCAGGGATTCCGCTAAAGCCCAGTCTCGCCCCGAGAATGTTGCCGCACACCGCGCCGGTGGAGTCCGAGTCACCGTTGTGGTTCACGGCAGCAACGATCCCCGCCTCGAAGTCGTGCTCGTGTCGCAGTGCACAGAATACGGCTATGGCCAGCGTCTCCTCGGCCACCCATCCCTCGCCGAGCTCGTGGATGCAGTCAAGGTCGACCTTGGAGGAGTTGGCGAGACGCAGCGCGTGCATAAGAAGGCCTTGCAGTTCCTTCACATGTTTAGCATTCGGATAGGCTTCGGGAAGCGCGCCCAACGCACCCATGACAGCTTCGCGCACGCTGCAACCTGGCTTGTGCGTCAGCATGCTCACAATCACCGCGAGCGCTCCGGCGGGCAGCCAGCCCAACGCGTGGCCGTGCGTGAGGGCAGCACACTCCGCGCCAAGCCGGAGGGCGTCGGCATAGCCGCTGCAGTGGGTGCCATCTTCAGGGTCAAGGTAGAGCCCTGCCGGAGCCACGCGCATCACGCCGCCACAGCCCTTGCTGCTGTTGACGGGGCGCTCGGTCGCCCCCTCGCACCCCTCCGCGCAGGCGGAGAGGCACGTGTTCCCCGGCGCGCGCTGCTCGAAGAACTCGGGCACGCCGACGAGCCACGAGTAGTGGTAGACGCTACTCCGCCCTTCGTCGAGCGGATACCTCTCGGTCTGCGTGCGGTACCAGTCTCCGTAGCAGTAGCCGACATAACTTTCATACGGCCCCATAATGCCGCGCGTCATCCCACGCGTGGTACCTAAGAGCAGGCCGTTTGCTGTGAAGAGAGTCATCTGCGTATCGTCGGAGAAGTGCGCCACGCCTTTGGCATCGAGTTCGTACTCGGTTATGCCACGCTCACCATAGCGGGAGAAGATGTGCTCCTCGCCCCAGAATTCCACGGCGTATCCAAGCGCGTCGCCTGCGGCCCCGCCCACGAGGCAGCCCCGGTATTTGTCGAGATCTTTCATGAAGCTCCCTTATGCCTAATCGTTTACAACAAAGGCCATCAAATCCTCGGGTGTCTCGAACACATGGTATCCGAGCTTGGTCACGAAAGAGCGCTCCTCGGGCTCGCTATCGACCATGAGGGCGACCGGTTCGCCGAGGCCGGTCTGCAAGCCGTCCGGCCATGCAAGGTCAACGATCACGGTCTTAGACGTGCCGCTCACTCCGAAGTTCGCCGCCCCGTGCCCGTAACCCCTCTCCGTCAACCAGTCCGAGAGCCCGGAGAGGGCCTCGTCATCGTGGTCGAGGACGCTCGCGGCCCCCGGCTGTTTGAAGGCGGTGGGCAGCTCACCCAGGTCTTTTCCTCTGTAGAGGGCAGATAGGATCGCGTTGGCCTTCTCGGAGAGAAGCTCGCGCCTCCGGGCGAGGAAGGCCTCGTAGTTCTCGATTTCCCAGAGGGAAGGGTCGTCGGTCGGCACGGCGTGAGATTCGACCGCTCCGGGGTTTGCGGCGACGTAACCCGGCAGGTAGTCTGAGGGGAGCTTGTCCGAGATCTCCAGGTTTGTCTCCTTGGTTAAGAAGGCGTAGTTGGCGAGCTGGTTCACCATCGACTTGTTGCGGTCGGCGGCGTAGAGCACCTTCTTGGGGAAGATGTGGTGCACGTCGAGCGACGAGTTCTTGCCGAGAAGGTGAGAGTTGAGCTCGATTCCGTTGCCCCAGTCGCGAGCATGCCCCATGCGGGCGAGAAGGTACATGAGCGGGTAGAGGCGCGCTCCCGTGCTCCATCCCCAGAAGTCATCGGGGTGAAGGCTTAGGTCGGGCCTGTTGGTCTTTATGAGCCTGAGCAGTCCGTCGATCCCCTCGCCACCCTTGACAGCGTTTATATCCTGGGCAAGCACACTCTCGGTGGAGCCTGCGTAGCGCCCCCAGAGGAAGACGTGGACATGCCAGTAGAGTAGGCGGTCCCACTCGGCCGAGGTAAGCTTGCCTCCCTTCTGGTCTATGACCGCAATCATCGTGGCGATGGAAAAGGGGCTGCCGAGGACGCGGGTATGGTCGAGTCCAAGTCTGCCCGCGATATGGTCGAGGCAGGTGCCCACGAGTTGGACGGTCTCCTTGAGTCCCTTTTGAATCTCCGACACGGAGAAGCCATCGAGAGCGGAGAAGTACGCCGACTTCGCGAGGTGAACAGTCAGGCAGCGCAGCAGCCAGTCGCGTGTGAAGTCGTATCCCTTGGCCGAGAAGCCATCGAGAGCCTTTTGCATCTCATCGCGCATGGCGGGCCATTCCGCGCAAATCTTGGCGAGCGTGAGGTCGCCCTTGCTAAGCTTCGTGCCGCCCGAGTTCACGCTGTTGAAGATATCCACGACTACGTCGATGGTTTTGTCAGGGCCGGTCACGGTCTGGGAGAGCATCTCAGTCTGCTTGATCTGCTCTATGCGGTTGAGTCGCGTGAGGGACAACGTGAAGGTCGGGTCGTCAAGGCCGGCGGCCTGTTTGATGTTGACGGCTTCCGTTACGGCTCCGGATTGGTAGACCTCGGTTACCGAGACCCACATGGGGTCGCCCTTCATCTTGGGGGCACGGAACTCGAATACCTCATCCTTGATGTTGAACATGAGATCGGCGAATGCGCGCTTGTCGCCCTCAAAGAAGGGTGGTTCCTTGCCACGCATGATGCCGTAGAGCGACGTCATGCGCTGCTGGCCGTCGAGAATGAGGTTGACGACACCTTGCCCGATGACCTTCTCGCCTTTGATGTCCGCGTCTTCCACGGGAGTTTGCCACAAGAGCATCGTGCCTACCGGATAGCCCTTGTACAGTGACGTCATGAGTTTGCGCACCTGCGCGCGGTTCCATACGTAGCCGCGCTGGAACTGCGGCATCGCGTAGTCACCCGAGTCGATGCGGTTGAGGATGTCGGCTATGGTGCTCATTGTCGATGCCTTTCAGGTTCGATCGCCTCGAGGTCTCAACAAACATGACAGAGGCGAATTGCGCAACAATAGCTCTATTTTACTCTTCACTGCCAAGCTCCATTGGAGCGCTGGATGCGGATTCGGGAGGGTTCTTCGGCACCCGCGTATGATTAGATGACGGTGAGAATTGTGTCGTTCCAACTGTGGATGCAAGGCGTGCACCTGTGTCCCGATCATCATTGTCTCAATCTGTAACATCTAGACCGACATTTCCCTTCTAACTGTTACAGATTGAGATAAATGGACGGACCCTCAACCTTCCGTCTTGATCTGTAACAGTAAGAGGTCTTTCCCGCCCCTATCTGTTACAGATCAAGACAATTCGCGGCGGCCTCCTGATTCATCTCAATCTGTAACAGTAAGAACGGTTTTCCTCCCCTACGTGTGCATCCCAACGCCCCAATCGAAAATTAACGCGAGCCAGAACCTAATCTGTTCCCTGGATTACCGTCAGCAAATCCTCGTAGCTGTGCACCACGTCACAGCGCTCGCCCTCGGAATCCCAGAACACGTAGTCCTGGATGCAGCGGCTCGTCTCCAGCGCGCGGCCGACGTTGCCGGGTATGCGCTCGGCGAAGATGGTGGAGTCGTACCGCTCATCGAGCTTGTGGTACGCGATGTGGTCGACCACCATCGTCGCCTTCTCGGCCAGGATGCAACGGGAGACCTTGGTCACAGTATGTTCCAACCTCCGGACGAGAGCAGTGGGATGAGATATACAGAGGCTTCTTTTCGGCCTGAATTGCTTCAAATATCTCTGGTTGAATCGTTCTGATACCAAATCGATACTGCATTAGATGCTACGCCTGAACGGCCTTCGTGGTCGAGGACTTAATTTGCTTGAGACCGACGAGCACGATGCCGAGCGTCACGACGGCGAGGACGGCGACGGTCGCGAACCCACCGGTGTGCCCGTACGCGTCGATGAACGGCCCGGCGATGGCAGAGCCGCACGACGAGCCGATGGCGCAGAGGGTCCCCGTCCACGCGACAGCCTCGGTAAAGCGCATGGGCGACACCAGGTGCATCACGATCTCGTTGCCGTTGACGAAAGTCGGCGCCTGGCACAGGCCAGCCGCCAGGTAGATTGCGCCAATCACCCACAGGCTCGGTGCGAGGACGAACAGGCTCAGGCCGCAGCACAGCACCACGAGGCAGGTGTAGAACCTCCGCCACAGCGGGGTCTTCCAGCGGATGGCGCCGGAGAAGAGCGCGCCGACGAGCGAGCTAAACGAGAAACAGGAAATCACGAGGCCCGAGACCTGCGGCATGCCCACCTCACGCGCGAACGCCACAATGGAGACACTCGTTGCGTTCTGGAACGCGCCGAGCCCGAAGTACACGGCGCACAGCGCGACCATACCCGGTCCCCAGATCGACTGCGGGCGCGTGACGGGATTCGCGCGGCCGGCGCGCCTGGAGCCGTCTGCGCCCGTGGCAGCGTCCGCGCCCGCGTCGAGCACGCCGCCGACGGGTGCCACCTCGCGGCGCTCGGCACAGCTGTGGCGGGTGAGCTGCGACTGCGACGGTGGGAGCGTCGTGACCTCGGTGAGCACCATGATGGCGCCGATGACCGCGCAGACCGCCCCGAAGCGGATGGCGAGCGCGGCGGAGATGACGGCGAGCGTCGACGACAGCGGGTTTCCGATGACCCACATGCACTCGT
>URFE01000115.1:0-6433 GCA_900546965.1 uncultured Collinsella sp. | reverse complement strand
CGTAGATATGCTTGAGCTGGGGTTCTGTACGCTGAGCGGATAAAAACGACCGTTCACCGTTCCGCTATTTTCAAAATGAATAAAATGAGCGATAAAGAGAATATAAACCTTAATAAACTCGCGTATCGCACGGACGCGGGTTATTAATGGGTTGTAGGCCTTTTACAGAAAGGATTCCAGCAATGTCTAAGCCTCTTGGCAAGCCCGATCGTATTGTCGTCGCCCTTGGCGGCAACGCCCTCGGCAACAACCCCGTCGAGCAGATCGAGGCCGTGAGCAACACCGCCCACGCTCTCCTCGGTCTCATCGAGCAGGGCAATGAGATCATCATCACCCACGGCAACGGCCCGCAGGTCGGCATGATTCAGAACGCCTTCGCCGCTGCCCACGACGCCATCGGCACCCCCGAGATGCCGCTGCCCGAGTGCGGCGCCATGTCCCAGGGCTACATTGGTTATCACCTGCAGCAGGGCATCGGCCGCGAGATGCACAAGCGTTATAAGCGTTGGCACGCCGCCACCGTCGTCACCCAGATCGAGTGCGACCCGGATGATCCCGCGTTCAAGAACCCGACCAAGCCGATCGGCCCCTTCTACACCGAGGAGCAGGCCAAGGAGTTCATGGCCGAGGATCCTTCCAAGGTCTTCGTCGAGGATTCCGGCCGCGGCTGGCGTCGCGTCGTCGCCTCCCCCGATCCCAAGAAGATCGTCGAGGCTGATTCCATCCTTAACCTGCTCGACAACGAGTTCATCGTCATCGCCTGCGGTGGCGGCGGCATCCCCGTCGTCCGCGACTACGAGAACAAGGGCTGCTACAAGGGCGTTCCCGCCGTCATCGACAAGGACCTGGGCGGCGAGCTGCTGGCCGAGGACTGCGACGCCGACGTCCTGTTCCTGCTGACCGCCGTCGAGCATGTCGCCATCAACTTCGGCAAGCCCAACCAGGAGGAGCTCGAGGACCTCACCGCCGACGAGGCCGAGCGCCTGGCCGACG
The DNA here is from genome assembly GCA_900546965.1 of uncultured Collinsella sp. Taxonomy (GTDB): domain Bacteria; phylum Actinomycetota; class Coriobacteriia; order Coriobacteriales; family Coriobacteriaceae; genus Collinsella. Next base: position 5,440 of record URFE01000115.1, on the reverse strand, counting down.
AGGGCCAGTTCGGCAAGGGTTCCATGGAGCCCAAGGTCCGCGCTGCCATCAAGTTCGCCCGTTCCCGCAAGGGCCGCACCTGCATCATCGGCGCCCTGGACAAGGCCGCCGAGACCATGGCCGGCCTCTCCGGTACCCGCATCCACGAGTAGTCTCTACTCTGTTGCCTCTCTCGTGGGCGCCGGGCAAGGCGCCCACAAACTAGCCTCTCTTCATGAGCCCCGCAGTCCGCTCCGACTGCGGGGCTTTTGCTGTTCACCTAGTCATTGGGGACGTTCTTAAACGACTAGTCAAACATGAGCGTCCCCAATGACCACTCATTTAAGTCTGTCCCCAATGACTAGTAGTAGGCCCACATGGCTTCGACTTCGTTGAGGACCTCTACGACGCCCCAACGGCGGGCGCTGCGGCTGGCCGAGTTGGGGTCGTAGACACCAATCTGGTCGGCATCGTCGATGCCGTAGAGCACGATGTAGTGGCCTACGTTGGTAAACGTACCGGGGCGCACTGCGGCGATGACGGGCGCACCCGAGCGAAGTGCTTGGGTAATCGATTCGCGATCGTTATAGAGCTGTGTTCCGTTGAGCCCCAGCTGCCACGCACCGCCTGTCATAAACGACCACTCGGTGGCACCGGTGGGGGCGTAGTTGCCGGCTTCGGCCAGTGCGCATATATCGACCGGCGTCTTATCGGTGTGGCCGGTCTTAAAGATATAGACCATGGTGAGGCAGGTGGGACCGCAAGCGTTTTCGCGAATAGTGCCGCCGGCATAGGGCAGCTCCGACCATGCGGGGTCAATTTGGTAGATGTGGGGCATGGTGCCGGCCTGCCATTGCGAGCGTGGGGTCGAGAACGCAAAGGAGTAACCGGGCGCGACGGGAGCTTTAAGCAGCTTGTCCTCGGCAGTGGGCTCAAGACCGGCTGATCCGTGGGAGATACAGGATCCCAAAAACACAAAGACGAGGCAGGCGGCGATGGAGCAAAGCGCAAGGCGTAGGCGGCGGGCCGGAAGCGCGTGGCTTGTGGTGTGCGACGCGGGGTGAGGGGCGGAATTGCCGCGATCGCGTTGAGGTCGCGAAAAGGAACGCTTGACGTAGTAGTCGGTCTTACGGCGATCGTAGCGGCGTGGCTGCGATGTGTCGGTCTGACGTTGGCGTGTGCTCGTACTCACGCGGTCTGACTGCTGCACGGTACGGCTTTGCTGCCGCGAAGAAGCCCCGGGCTGCTCTTGGGGGCGCTGCGGGTTGTCGTTGTCGGAGGTGCTTCTGGGCGTTGGCATGGTGCGGCCGGCAAGGCGCACGCTTTGTGGCCGTTGGTCGCCGTCATTGTATCCGTATGCCATTCGAATCACCTTGCCTCATGTGTAACTTGTCTATCCTACATAAAAAGATGCACGACACATGGGCATGTGCGCCAAAAGCCTGACAAATGGTATGAACGTTGCCGCGCCGCGCGCCAAGCGTCACGGCAACAGGTCTTCAAAAGCAGACAAGATGAAAGCGTCCAAGACGAATGACGTCTCCCGCCGTTCGTCCCAAAAACGGCGCCGCTCGTTTTGCAGTTCTGCCTTCGGTCGAGCTGCGAGCGGCGCTGCTGTGCCAAGGCCGTATCTTAAAGCCATGGAATAAAAGCGCGCGGCAAAACGGACCGCGCAAGGGGTGACGTCAAGGGGCGTCAAAAAGGAAAGGAGGGGAACAATGGCGGACAAGAACGCAGAGGTTGCAGTCGAGGATAACGGCGGCATGAAGAAAACGCTCTCGCTCTGGAACTTCTTCACCATCGGTTTCGGTGCCATCATCGGTACCGGTTGGGTTCTGCAGGTCGGCGACTGGATGGTCGTGGGCGGCGGTCCCGTTCCCGCTATGATCGCATTCCTCTTGGGTGCAATCTTCCTCGTGCCCGTCGGAGCTGTTTTCGGTGAGCTCACGGCTGCTATCCCCATCTCGGGCGGCATCGTCGAGTATGTCGATCGTAGCTTTGGCCGTACACTGAGCTACATCACCGGATGGCTTTTGGCCCTGGGCAACGGCATCCTGTGCCCGTGGGAGGCCATCGCCATCTCGACCCTCGTGTCCGAGATGTTCGGCAGCCTGCCCGGTCTTGAGTGGCTGCGCGCCGTCAAGCTCTACACCATCCTGGGCGCTGACGTTTACCTGTTCCCGACGCTGATCGCGCTCGGCTTTGCAGCCTACGTCATCTTCCTCAACTTCCGCGGTGCCAGCTCGGCCGCCAAGCTCCAGGCCTTCCTGACCAAGGCCCTGCTCTGCGGCATGCTGCTCGCCATGGGTGTCTCGCTGTTCACCGGCTCGCCGGACAACGCCATGCCCGTGTTCTCCCAGGTCACCGGCGCTGGCGGCGGCAAGGCCGCTACCGAGAGCACCAGCCTGTTCGCCGGCATCGTGTCGGTCCTGGTTCTGACCCCGTTCTTCTACGCCGGCTTCGACACCATTCCTCAGCAGGCTGAGGAAGCAGCCGAGGGCCTCAACTGGAACAAGTTCGGCAAGATCATCTCCCTGGCCCTGCTGGCCGCCGGCGGCTTCTACATGGTCTGCATCTACTCGTTCGGCACCATCCTCGACTGGCATGAGTTTGTTAAGAGCCCGGTTCCCGCGCTTGCCTGCCTCAAGGGCATCAACATGCTTCTGTACCTGGCCATGCTCGTCATCGCCACGCTTGGACCCATGGGCCCGATGAACTCCTTCTACGGCGCCACGAGCCGCATCATGCTCGCCATGGGCCGCAAGGGCCAGCTGCCCGAGCAGTTCGCCGAGGTCGACCCCAAGTCCGGCGCTCCCAAGCTCGCCTGCGTCGTTCTGGGCGTCATCACCGTCGTCGGACCGTTTTTGGGCAAGAACATGCTCATCCCTCTGACCAACGTGTCGGCTCTCGCCTTCATCTTCTCCTGCGGCATGGTCGCCCTCGCTTGCCTGCGCATGCGCTTCACCGAGCCCGACCTGCCTCGTCCCTACGAGGTACCCGGCGGCAAGTTTGGCATCGGCCTCGCTATCGCTGCCTGCGCCATCATCATCGGCCTGCTTGTGATTCCGTTCTCTCCCGCCTCCCTCAACATGGTGGAGTGGAGCATCGTGATCGGTTGGTTGGCTATTGGCCTGGCCCTCATGGCTTTCACCAATTCCCGCAAAAAGTAACGCCTAGCCGGGGCGGATCGGGTGCGCGGAATCCTCTCTCCCGCGCACCGAACCCGGCACCACTTGGGTAGCTTTGTGAGGCCTTAACCCAACACGGCCTCGCCCACTATATGGATCCATAAGGAGGAACCATGTCCACTAAGTATGCAATCGTTGGCGGCAAGCTCATCGACGGTACCGGTGCCGAGCCGGTCGAGAACTCCCTCGTTCTCGTCGACGACAACGGCAAGATCGAGTACGCCGGCGCTATGCAGGACCTTCCCGAGGGCGTTGTGGTCATCGACGCCGCCGGCAAGACCGTCCTTCCCGGCCTGATCGACACCCACCTGCACTTCTCGGGCAACCTGACCGACGATGACACCGATTGGGTCATGCAGCCGCTCCTCGAGAAGCAGGCCGTCGCCGTCAAGCAGGCCTACGACTGCCTCACCCACGGCCTCACCACCGTCTGCGAGATCGGCCGCTTTGGTATCCAGATCCGTGACTGCATCGACAAGGGCGTCTTCAAGGGCCCGCGCGTTCTGGCCACCGGTCTGGGCTTCTGCCGCGTTGCCGGCCACGGTGACTCCCACCACTGCACCCAGGAGCTCAACAAGGAATCCCACCCCTGGGGCGACCAGGTCGACGGTCCTTGGGATCTGCGCAAGGCCGTCCGTCGTCGCCTGCGCGAGAACCCCGATGCCATCAAGATCTGGGCTACCGGTGGCGGCATCTGGCGCTGGGACTCCGGCCGCGACCAGCACTACTGCTCCGAGGAGATTCAGGCCGTGGTCGAAGAGGCAAAGATGGTCGGCATCCCCGTGTGGAGCCACTGCTACAACAACCACGCCGCTGCCTACGATTCCGTTCGCTTTGGCTGCGAGCAGCTGATTCACGGCTTCGATATCGATGAGCGCACCATGGACCTCATGGCCGAGCAGGGCACCTTCTTCACCCCGACGATCGCCTTCCTGCCCACCTGGTACGCCACCTATCCGCCCGTCTACGTCCCCGAGCTGCACGACAAGTACGAGGGCACCCTGGTCGAGAAGGAGCTGCAGCGCAACTACGACTGCCTGCGCGAGGCCAAGAAGCGCGGCGTCGTCATGACGATCGGCTCCGACTCCTTCTCCTTCGTCACCCCGTACGGCACCTGCTCCATCGAGGAGATGTACGAGTTCGTCGACAAGATCGGCTTCACCCCGGTCGAGACCATCACCTGCGCCACCCTCAACGGTGCCAAGATGTGCCACATCGAGGACGAGACCGGGTCCATCGAGGCCGGCAAGTGCGCCGACCTGCTGGTCGTCAACGGTGACGTCGCCGCCGACATCCATGTGCTCAACACCGACAACATGGACGTCATCATGAAGGACGGCTGGATTGTCGAGGGCGGCACCTTCGGCGAGGCAAACAAGTACAGCGCCTAAGCTACCGTTCATCGATGGCTTGATGTAAAACACAGTATTTGATTGCATAATGCAATGGAGAGGGTCGCTTGCGGCCCTCTTTATTGCTATGGGGTGCGTCGGTAAGAAGGAGATGACGGTGGATCTCAATAGGCTGATTCTGGGCAAGAGCTACAACTCTACCAAGGTCTTTCGTACCGCTCAGCATGTGGTTCAAGCCATCTTGCTCGGTATTGTCGTTCCGCTGCTTATCCTGCTGCTCATCTGGGATCTAACCGATAATCCCAATCCCGTTCCGGCCGTTGTCGTCATTGCCGGCTTGGTCATGCTGTGCTTCTTCTTCTCGTACGTCTTTGTCGTTCCCGACGACCTCACATCGAGCGCAACCGACCGCACGCTCGCCATCGCTTCAAAAATATTCGCCTACACGTCGCGCGGCCTTACGCCCGAAGCTGCCCTGGGCGCCTCTAAGATCATCCTGTCCGAAACTATCGCCTCTGCCATCTGCTTTACCGACGGCAAGCAGGTGTTGGCAAGCTGGGGCGAGGACTCGGCAAAATGCCCCGCGGGCACCCCGGTGGTGCTGCGGACTACGCTCAACGTGATCAACAGCGGTGAGCAAAGCGTGTTCTCGCGCGATGCCTCGACCGAGACAGGTGGCTACTTTCCGCGCCTGCGCGCCGGTATTGTCGCACCGCTTACCGTGCGCGGGCATTGCGTGGGCACGCTCGAGCTGTATTATCCCCGTCTGAGCAGCATCGATATGCGCCAGACGGCGCTTGCCTCGGGCTTTGCCGACCTCATTTCCACGCAGCTTGCGAGCTTTGAGCTCGAGCGCCAGGACGAGCTTACGGCCCGCGTGGAGCTGCGCGCCTTGCAATCGCAGGTCGATCCTCATTTTCT
>URFE01000114.1:0-6586 GCA_900546965.1 uncultured Collinsella sp. | reverse complement strand
GCTGCGGAAACGCGGGGTCCGTTCAGGCTGTTGCGTTGAGATTGAAAATCAACCCCTAGTCATTGGGGACGTTCTTAAACGATCAGTCATTCAAGAACGTCCCCAACGACCACATGAAAGCGCCCTCAAGCGGATGTGCTTGAGGGCGCTTCTTGCTTGACTAGCTCTCGATATAGTCCTTCAGCTTGCTGGAGCGACTGGGGTGTCGAAGCTTGGCCAGAGTCTTGGACTCGATCTGGCGGATGCGCTCGCGCGTGACGCCAAACTCACGACCGACTTCCTCGAGCGTACGGGGATGTCCGTCGACAAGGCCAAAGCGCAGCTCAATAACCTTGCGCTCACGATCGGCAAGCGAATCGAGCACCTGGGTGAGCTGCTCCTGCAGCATGGAGAAGCTGGCGGCATCGGGCGGAACGATGGCCTGGGAGTCCTCGATGAAGTCGCCCAGCTGGGAATCCTCTTCCTCGCCGATGGGGGTCTCGAGCGACACGGGCTCCTGCGAGATCTTCTGGATCTCGCGGACGCGGTCGGCGCTCATGTCCATCTCGGCACCGATCTCCTCGGGGGTCGGGTCGCGACCCAGGTCCTGAAGGAGCTGGCGCTGCACACGGACGAGCTTGTTGATGGTCTCGACCATGTGCACGGGAATACGGATGGTACGGGCCTGGTCGGCGATAGCGCGCGTGATGGCCTGACGGATCCACCACGTGGCATAGGTGGAGAACTTAAAGCCCTTCTGGTAGTCGAACTTCTCGACGGCGCGGATCAGACCGAGGTTGCCCTCCTGGATCAGGTCCAGGAACAGCATGCCGCGACCGACATAGCGCTTGGCGATGGAGACGACCAGACGCAGGTTTGCGCTGATGAGCGCCTGCTTGGCTTCGAGGCCCACGTTCTCAATGCGCGTAAGACGGCGCATCTCGGCACGCGTGAGTTCGAGCTCACCAGCATCGGCAGCCTCGAGCTTCTCGGTGGCCTCAAGACCGGCCTCGATCTTCATGGCCAAATCGACCTCTTCGGAGGCGGTCAACAGGTCGACCTTGCCGATCTCCTTGAGGTACATACGGACCGGGTCGCCGGTCAGCATCACCGTAGAGGCATCGATGCCGCGCACGCGGGAGCGTGAACGGGACGTGCGCACGGTGCGCTTTTTCTTGCTCTTGGAAGAACCCATCTCGGCGTCGGCCTGGCGGGCCATCTTGAGCTCGTGATCGTCGAGCGAGCCGGAATCGTGCTCGTCGTCGTCATCGAAATCGTCGGTATCAGAATCGGTATCGTCATCGTCGACGTCCATGGGGGCGTCGTCGTTACCGCTCGCGGAGATAATCTGGATGCCGCTGTTGCGCAGCGCGGAATACACCGCGGTGAGCTGCTCGTCAGAAACATCGATATCCTTCAGGGCGACCTGAATCTCGTCCTCGGTTACCGAAGTCCTGTTTGAGCCGTTGCCCATGAGCTTTGCAACGTAGGATTCCAGCCCAGTACCCGTGCTCTCAGTCTTTTTTGGCACAGATTCTCCCTTCATAGTCCACAGGACTCAATACTTTAGCACACACATTGACGTCTATACCCAAAAAGAAGACTGGATATAGGCGAGAATACGCTGGTTGACCACAACATCTAGGCTTGTTCGGTGCCCGCGGCCTCCAGGCCGATCAAACGGAACGGGTCCGCCACGCCGCCGATCGACTTTTGCAGTTCGCGTTGACGTTGCGAATCCTGCGCGGCCTGCACGGTCAGCGCGCGACGGGCCTCATCATCGAGTGAACGGTCCTGGCGCAGCTTGGCCTGTGCGGCACGCATGCGACGCTTGATGGTGTAGAGCTCGAGCGTATCGAGCATAAACACGATGTTCGTCTCGGTGGGGTGCTTGCTCGTCGCGGAGATGCGCCCGGCACTCACAAGCGTTGCCGCATCGGGACACACTGAGCGCGCCGCATCCATGCAGGCTGCAGGATCGGTTCCCGGCGGCGTTGCCAGAACGGCCCATGCAATGGACTCGTGACGCGGGTCAACCCACTCGATGGAGCAGATGCGGTCGGCATACGTGCGGAACAGGTCGGGGTAGCTCGTGAGCATCGTCAACAGCTCGCGCTCCCCTGCCAAGGACTTGCGTTCAAGATCGGTAAGAACCATCGGCGCCGCCGCAGCCGGTGCGCCCGAACCGTCAGCCACAGGCACAGCGCCCATACCATCAGGCACATCGATCGGCGGCAGGTCGTCGACGACCTCCACGGGCGCGGCGCCGTAGGCATCGAGCGGGACGTAGTCGTACGGCTCTTCTTCGACCGGCGTGGACACCGGCGCCGTCGCCCCCGACGCCCAGGCGCCGCGAGACGTCCCCTGCGAACCAGACGCCCGACCGCCCGCGCTGCCCGCGCGCTCGGCCTGCGCCCGCTGGCGCTCGTAATTCTGCTCGCGACGACGCTCGGCATCCTCGCGCTTGGCGACATCGCGAAACACACGACCCGAGCTCGCGCGCACCGTCTCCAGATCCAAACCCAGCAGATCGGCAATCTGGATAAAGTACGTGTCGATCATATAGCTGTTGCGCAACGGATAGATAAGCGTCAGCGCATCTTCCAGCGCCTTAGCGCGACCGCCCGGCGTGGTGATGTCACTCGACTCCTGCAGCGAACGGTAAACAAAGTCCATAAGCGGCTCGGCAGCGTCGATGCGCGTCTGCAGTGCCTCGCCACCATGTGCGGTGATGAACTCCATGGGGTCGTTGCCGTCGGGCAGCACCACGCAGCGCAGGTCCATGGAATCCTGCTCGATAAACTGAATCGCGCGACGGGCGGCCTTCTGGCCCGCTGCATCGCCGTCGAACATATACACGATGCGCTTGCCAAAGCGAGTGAGCGTCTTGACGTGATGCTCCGTGAGGGCGGTGCCCAGCGTGGCGACAACGTTTTTAATCCCCGCCTCCCAGCAGGCGATGCAATCGGTATAGCCCTCCACCACGATGGCGGTATCCTGCGCGACGATAAACTCCTTGGCCCAATTAAAGCCGTAGAGGTTTCGCTTTTTATGAAACACGCTCGTCTCGGCGGTGTTGAGATACTTAGGCTGGCCGTCGCCCATAATGCGACCGCCAAAGGCAATGTTGTGACCCTGCTCGTCAAAGATGGGGAACATCACGCGGTCGTAAAAGCGGTCGGCAAGCTGCCCGCGCCCGCGACTCACGGCAACGTTGGCGTCGATCATCTCCTGCGGGGTAAAACCCGCCTGGGACAGGTGCGACACCAGCGCGTTACGGCCCGGTGCAAAGCCCAGGCAGTAGCGGCGGCAGACGTCGCCGCCCATGCCGCGGCTGGCAAAGTACTCGCGCGGACGGCCGTCCTTACCGCGCATGAGCATGGTGTGGTAGAACTGGGCGGTCTCGGCGCACAGATCGTAGATGCGGGCACGCTTGGTGCCGCGCTCGCGGCGATCTCCGGTGTCATGCAGCTCAATACCCGCGCGATCGGCCAAATAACGGATTGACTCGGGAAAGCTCAGGTTCTCGCGCTTCATGATATACGTGAAAACGTCGCCACCCTCGCCGCAACCAAAGCAATGCCACACCTGCGTGGCGGGGATAATGTGGAAGGACGGCGTCTTCTCGCCATGGAAGGGGCAGCATCCCCAAAACTCATGGCCGCGGGGCTTGAGCTCGACCGTTTCCTGCACGATGGCAACCAGGTCAGACGCAGCGCGTACCTGGTCTTTTTCCTCATCGCTAATCACGGATGCTCACCCCCTGATCGCCCAAGTTGTGACGAATATCCTCGATATTACCCTCGACGGTCGCGATCAACTCATCCAGCGAATCGAACACACGCGAGGGACGCAGCCAGCGCGTAAACGCCAGCGAAACGGAAGCGCCGTACAGGTCGCCCGTATAACCAATTAAATTAGCCTCGAGATGCGCAGATGCCGCATCGTCAGCATACGTTGGCGGCAGGCCGACGTTCACAGCAGCGGGCCACGCGGTGTCATCGACCAGCACCAGACCCTCATACACGCCATCGGCTGGCACCTGAATGCCGTCTGGAACCTGCAAGTTTGCCGTGGGAAAGCCCATGCCAGAACCCTCGTGACGGCCGCGAATAACACCGCCACGCACCATATACGGACGGCCGAGTAACCCAGCAGCAAGCTCCACATGGCCCTGTCCCAGCTCATGACGAATGCGGGTGGCGCAAATGGCCTCACCGCCCTCGCAAAGCAGGTCGTGACCATACACGTCAACGCCGTGCTCGGAACCCCAGGAGCGCATCTCGGCAACACCAGAAGCACCGCCACGACCCAGCCTAAAGTCACTGCCAACGCGAATCGATCGAATGTCGACCAGACGCGACACCAGCGAGAGAAAATCAACATGGTCAAGCGCCGCAACCTCAGGCGTAAAGGGAACGGCCACCACCGCATCGACCCCGGTTTGAGCCAAGGCATGCAGACGGTCGGCCGTCGTCATCAATTTTTGAGCGGGCGAAGGGCTCACCACGACGTCCGGGTCGGGATCGAAGGTAACCACGACCGCCTTACAGCCATGGGCACGGGCATCACGGACAAGCGCTTCGATGAGTTCCTGGTGTCCACGGTGAACGCCGTCGAACGCGCCAATGGCGATTGAAGCGGCACCCAAGTGCTCACACTCATCAAACGTATCGGCAGCAACGATGCGAGCCTCGTCCGACTCGCCCGCGAAAAAGACACGCGCGAGCTCGCGAGCGGACAACATCATCGAACACCGCCGATTGCCTGCGGAAACACGTGCTCCATGACAAAGCGGCCGCCCTCAATGCGGGCGAGCGCCTTGAGTCCCCCATCGAGCACCAACGCAAACGGCGCCTTCGAGGCATCGAAATCGGCAAGCGCACGCTCAACGGGAATGCGTCGGCCGCAGAGCAGGTCGTCGGCAAGATTGCCCGGCAAGTCAACACGTGTGGCGCCCAGGGCCGCAATGGGATCCAGGGCAAAGCCAGCCGCGGACTCGGGAGAAAGCTCCTCGACCGTATGACAAGCGCCAATGGAAACAACACCGGAAGCCGTGCGGCGCAGCGCGGAAATATGCGCGGCGCTATCGCAAGCGCGGCCCAGGTCGCGACCGAGCGCACGGATATAGGTGCCCTTGCTCACCGAGAACGCCACGGTCCACACACACGTATCACCTTCGCCGCCCACGGCGATCAGGTCGGCGGCATAGACCTCGACGGGGCGCGGAGGTAGGTCCACCGCATTGCCCTCGCGAGCAGACTTGTAGGCGCGAACGCCATTGACCGAGATAGCAGAAAACGCCGGCGGCACCTGCATCTGCGGGCCCAGCATGGCGGCCAAGCGCTCACGAGCATAGGCAGGATCGCGGAGCTCGTTGGCAACAGCCACCGTGCGGACCGCCTCGCCCTCCGCATCATCGGTATTGGTCTCGGCGCCAAACGAGATGTCGGCGACATAGCTTTTGGTATCGAGGGTTAGCATGCCCAGCAGACGAGTAGCCTGGCCCACGCCCACCACCATGACGCCGGATGCCATGGGGTCGAGCGTGCCGGCATGGCCGACGCGCCGCTCATGGAGGGCGCGTCGGCATTGCGAGACCACATCGTGGGACGTGCAGCCCACCGGCTTATCGACGGCGAGCAGCATATTCAGTTGAGAAGGCGTACGACGAGCCATGTACCATCCAAAAAGTTAAAGCTCGACGGTCACCGAAGCGGGATCCTCCCCCACCAGCTCGGCCAGCATGGGAAGTGCCACGGCGAGCGTCTCGCGAATTGTTCCGTTGTTGGAAAAGCCGGCGGCGGCATGATGCCCGCCACCGCCAAAGTTGGCAGCGATCTCGGACACATCGAGGTCACCCTTGGAGCGCAGGTTGCCGCGCACCTTGGTATCGCCGTCGATGCCCTTTAAGAACAGGCAGACCTCGACGCCCATCACCGAACGCACCACATCGACCAGACCGTCACATTCATCCGAGGTGACGCCGCAGGCCTCAAGGTCGCTCTGGAAGGCATAGCTATACGCCACGCGCCCGTGCGCGACCGTCTTGATACGGCCCATGACAATGGACTTGAGGTGCAAAAACTCGACGCGCATGCTCTGATAGACCTCGAGTGCGACACGAGCCGGATTGGCGCCATGCGCCACCAGGCGCGAAGCAGCATGGAACGCGGCAGCATCGGCGTTCTGGTACTGGAAACGACCGGTGTCGGTCACCAAGCCGCACAGCAAGCAGGTCGCGACGCCGTCACGTGCGACAATGCCGCAATTGTCCAAGAAACGGTCGATGATCATGGCGCAGGCCGCGGCATCGACGCGCCTCAGACTGAGCTCGGCAAACTCCTCGCGCGCCGGATGATGATCGAAGCACACCACATGCTTGGAGCGACGAAGCACCTCGGCCGAGTTGTTCAGGCGCTCGACGACCGGCACGTCCACCGAGATGAACAGGTCCGGATTGCCGGTGTACGTAGATGCCGGCACCAGACGATCGGCACCCTCCATAAAGCGGTAGATGCGCGGAACCGGGTCATCGTCTGCCAGCAGCAGGGCAATGTCCTTGCTGTCTCTTATACACATCTCCGAGCCCACGAGACATCTCAGG
>URFE01000113.1:0-6717 GCA_900546965.1 uncultured Collinsella sp. | reverse complement strand
ACGAGATCCTGAGATGTCTCGTGGGCTCGGAGATGTGTATAAGAGACAGGGGTTGGCACCCATGTCGCACAGCACCGTCAGACCGCCGGCGCGATTGGGCAGCGCATTGGTCAGACAGGGGCGCACCGGCTGCTTCTTGCCTTCGGCCTGATACCTAAACGGCGTCACGTAGGCGGTGGCAGCGGCGGTCATGGCACCGGTGGAGCCGGCGGAGAAGAACGCATCCGCGTTGCCCTTCTTAATGGCGCGGCACGACAGCACGATCGACGACTTACGTTTGGTCATCACGGCGCGAATGGGATCGTCATCCATGGCGATAACGTCAGGTGCCTCAAGGGCCTCAACACGTGCATGGGAAGCGGCAAAGGGATTGACGATTTCGGCGGGACCAGCTGCCAAGACCTCGATATCGGGATCGGCGGCAAGCGCAGCCTCGATACCATCGAGAACAACCTGAGGTTTCTCGTCTCCGCCCACAACGTCTACACAAACGCGAACGTTACTCATATACATGCTCCTTATACAAAAATGGCCGACTCATTGAGCCGGCCATTGTGGTTCCATTTGGAACGGCATCGCATCCAGAGTATACCGTTACTCGGTAACGATAACCTCGCGGTCCTTGTAGAAACCGCAGCTGGGGCACACGTGGTGCGGAAGCTTAACAGCGCCGCAACGGGGGCACGTGGACTGAGCCGCAGCCGAGATCTTCATGTTGGCGGAACGACGGGTGTGAGTGCGGATACGACCCTGCTTTTGTTTAGGTACGGGCATAGTGACCTTCCTTATGAACTATCCAGTGTGGCGATTACGCGCAAGTAGCGATACTACCACAGTTTTACTCATCGAGCTTGAGATTCTTCAATGCTGCAAATGGATTTTCCGTGGCAGCGGCCCATTCTGCCTCTGCCTGGGCGGCGCAATCGCATTGCTCGACGTTGAGATTGCAACCGCAGGTGGGGCACAGACCACGGCAATCGGGCTTGCAGAGCACCACAAACGGCGTGTCCATAACGACCGCGTCATTGATGGGCTCACCCAGATCGATGATGCGGTCCTCACTCAGAAGCTCATAGCCGTCCTCGTAGGCCTCGGGATCCTCGGGCACCTCAAAGAGATAAAACTCCTCGATCTCGCCGGCGATATCAAACGAGGCGGGCTCCAGGCAACGGTCGCACTCACCGGTGGCGTGCGCGCGGACCATGCCCGTGAGCAAGACACCGGTACCGGCATTGGTAAAGACAACGTCGTAGTCGATGCCGTCCTGAAGCTGGTACTCCTTCTCGCCCACCGTGTAGGTGGCGACATCGACCTTACCGGTCAGCGGATACGAATCTCCAGGAAACTCGAGCTGCTCGGAAAGATCGACGGTAACGCTCGGGAACTCAGCCATTACCACTGACCATTCTGCTGGGCGGCACCCTCGTTGAGCTGCTGACGGCAACGGGTAACGGTGCCGGTCAGGCTCTTGAGGTTCTCCTCCAAGTGCGTAAAGACCTGCTCTGCGTAGTCCTCGGCAGCATAACGCGTCTCGCGCTCGTACTGCTGGGCACGATCGCGGATGTCGTCGGCCTGCTGCTGCGCAAGGCGGACGATCTCCTGCTCACCGGCAATGGTGAGGGCCTGCTGCTGAGCGTCGGCGATGATGGAATCGGCCTGAGCGGCGGCGGAAGCCATAAGCTCCTCGCGCTCCTTAAGGATACGGCGGGACTTCTGCCACTCCTCGGGATAGCTCATGCGGATCTCGTCGAGGATGTTGAAGAACACGTCGGCGTCGATGACCTTGAACTGAGCGTTCTTGCCGAAAGGCGGCTTGGCTTCCTCGATCAGCCCTTCGAGCTCATCGACCAAGCTGACGATCCTATCGCCAGGAAAATTCTCGCCCGGCATCCGGTCTCCTTTCATAGGTAACATATCATCGTGCTAGTTTACCACATGCCACCAGGCAATAAGAAACGTCACGAAAAGCGATGTTTGAGCGCTTCGACCACGTTGGACGGGACAAACGTCGATACGTCACTGCCGAGCGAGGCGATCTGGCGAACGACCGAGCTCGAGATGTAACCGTACTGCGGAGCACTCATGACAAAGATGGACTCCAGCTCGCTATCCAGGCGATAGTTAAGGTCGGCCTGCTGCAGCTCATACTCAAAGTCGGTCATGGCGCGCAGACCCTTGACCACGGCCCCCGCCCCCTGCTCACGAGCGAAGTCGACCAAGAGGCCGGTAAAGGGCAGGACTTCGACGCCGTCGATATTACCGAGCGCCTCGCGGGCCAGCGCCACGCGCTCATCGAGCATAAACGTGGTACCTACACCGTTTTTACCCTGCGACTCGGCAACAGCGACGATCACGCTGGGAAAGATGCGGCGGGCGCGGCGGATCACATCGATATGGCCAAACGTGATGGGATCGAAGGTGCCCGGGACGATCACGCGATTAATAGTGTCACTCATGGGCGTCCTCCGGGGATACTGCCTCGTCATTTTCGTTAGCATCAGTGCCGCCGTCCTTGCTATCGCCGACCCAACGGAGCAGGTCGACCGAGGTAATGCCGTAGCGCTTCTCACGTACAGTCTCAAAGCCTACCGGATGCGCGCCCGCATCGGCGGCGGCATGCTCAAACAGGGCAAAAGCGCCAGGTGCAAGCAGACCCTGCTGAGCCAGGTTCTGCAGCAGTTCCTCGACCGGCTCGGCACCAAAAGCATAGGGCGGGTCGAGCAGGACCAGATCAAAGGGGCCGCCCGGTACACGGCCGCGCGAGGCACTCGCCAGCATGTCGCCCGTGACCACGCGCCAACGCGCACGGTCACGACAGAGCGACTCGATATTCTTGGTAATGAGCCGCGCAGCGTTGCGATCGATCTCAAACGTCGTGAGCGAGCGGGCCCCACGAGAGAGCATCTCTAACCCTAAGGCGCCGGAGCCGCCAAAGGCGTCCAGCACACGAACCTCGTCCAGATCGAAGTCGAATGCCGACATGACCATAGATGCGCACGCCTCACGTACGCGATCAGTCGTGGGGCGGGTGACATCGCGACCACGGGGCTCCTCGATCTTACGACCGCGCCATTCGCCGCCGATGATTCTCATCCTCCGCTGACCTCCTTAAAGATATGTCGATAACGCATGGCGACCGCGTCGCGCAAGGGACGCGTCGCCACAGAGTCAAGGTTGCAAGCATACCGCAAGAGCTCGACCGCGTCCAAATGGGCCCATTCGATAAGATCCTCGTCGGCGTCCAGGTCGACAAAGCGCAGGGTCACACCACCATGCTGGCGATAACCCAGGATCTCGCCTTCATGGCGCAGGCGCAGGTCCATCTGGGCGAGCGTAAAGCCGTCCGAGGTCTTTTCGAGCGACTGGAGACGGTCTTGTGCCGCCGATGCGCCGCCGTTGCCCTTGGAGTGCGTCATGACCAGGCACGTGCCCGACACACTGCCACGGCCCACGCGGCCGCGCAGCTGGTGCAGGGCAGCCAATCCAAAGCGCTCGCCGTTCTCGATGACCATGACGGTGGCATTGGGCACGTCGACGCCTACCTCGACCACCGTGGTCGATACGAGCACGTCGATCTCGCCGCGCTTGAAGGCATCGATCACGCGGTCCTTCTCCCCCGCCGGCATGCGGCCGTGAAGGCGCTCGATAGTGAGACCCGGCAGCGCCAGACGCAGGCGGTCGAGCTCGGTCGCCGTATCGTGCAGCGGCACGGGGACCGTCACGCGGCCCTCGTCGTCGCGGGCGATACCGGGCACGTCTTCCAGCTCATCGGCCGAGTCACTCGGCTCCACGAGCGGGCAAATCACGTAGGCCTGCTGACCCTTTTCATGCGCCTCGCGGATGGCGCCATAGGCGAGGTCGCGGCTCGACTCGGTGAGCACGCGTGTCCTCACGCCAGCGCCAGGGACGGGCCGATGGCGGATGATGCTCGTGTCCAGATCGCCGTAGACCGAAAGCGCCAGCGTACGCGGGATGGGCGTTGCCGTCATAACGAGCAGGTCCGCACCGGGACCCTTGGCACGCAGGGCGTTACGCTGGCCTACGCCAAAGCGGTGCTGCTCGTCGATGACCACGAGCGACAGATGCTTGAACGCAACGTTATCCGAAAGAACCGCGTGGGTGCCAAAGAGCACGTCAAGCTCGCCCGATTCCAGCTGTGCATGGATGCGCTCGCGCTCTGCGGCCGGCGTGGCACCCGTCAGAAGTGCCCAGGACATGCCGGCCTGCGAGAGCAGAGGGCCGGTCTTATCGGCATATTGGCGCGCCAGCACGCCCGTGGGCGCCATAACGCAGGCCTGCGTGCCGCTATCGGCAGCCACAGCCAGCGCGCAGGCGGCAACGGCGGTCTTACCGGTACCGACATCGCCCAGCAGCAGACGGTTCATCACGCGCCCGCCATCGCACATGTCATGCAGGATGTCTTGGAATGCGGCCTCCTGCTCGTCGCTCAGCGAAAACGGAAGGGCCTGTTTAAGCGCGCCCAGATGCTCGCCCGCAGTGTGGGCATAGGGCACCACATCGACCAGGCCGCCGTCGTTGCGCAGACGCAGCGCCAGCTGCAGGTAGAGGCACTCCTCGTAGGCAAGACGCCGGCGTGCGATGTCGCGCTCAGCCATGCTCAAGGGAAAGTGGATCGAACGCAACGCGCGGGCATTGCTCATGAGCTTCCGCTTTGCGCGCAGCGGCGCGGGAATCGGATCGAACGGATTGCCGACGACCTCGAGCGCGCCGCTTACGATGCGGCGCATCCACGCCTGGCTCACGCCATCACTCACGTAATGGACCGGCAGGATGGTGCCTGCGGCACGCCCGTCCTCGAGCTTTTCAAAGTGCGGCGAGGCCATCTGCTTAAAGCCGTAGGCAAACTCGACCTTGCCCATCACGGCCAGGCGGTCGCCCTGCTTAAGCTGCTGGGCAATCCAGGGCTGGCGGAAAAAGGCGACCTGCAGCACGCCCGTCTCGTCAACAAGCGAGACCTCGGTCACCTGCATGCGCGGACGCGGCTGCTTTTGGACGATACGGTCGACCGTGGCGATGATGGTGCACACGGTACCGATGGGCGCCATCTCGATAGACCAAGAACGGGTAAAGTCGAGGTATCGATGAGGGATATGGAGAAGGAGGTCCCCCACCGTCCGAATTCCCAGACGGCGAAGGGCCTCCTCACGTTTACCCGAAACATATTTGAGTCGCGCGATATCCTCGTCGAGCGCATTGCTCTGGGCAAAGCGCTCCGAGACGCGCGGCACGGAGCACAGCTCGGACATAGGCAGAGCCTACTCGATCGAGAAGATCACGGGATAGAGCGGCTGCTCGCCACGATGGGCGTCGATCTCCAGATCGGGCTGAGCCTCCTCGATGGCGTCGACGATCTCCTGGAAGGCCTCGTCGGACAGCTCCTCGCCGGCCAGAATCGTCAGCGCGTCGCCCTCCTCTTCCTCCTGCATGCGGTTGATGCAGTCGAGCGTGACCTGCTTCACGTCGGAGCCGACCACATCGATGGAGCCGGCGATGATACCCATGACGTCACCGGAGTGAATCGGCGAGCCGTCAGAGGCGCTGGAGTCGCGCACGGCGCGGGTGACCTCGCCATCGCGGACCTCGCTGATGGCGTCGACCATGGCGGCGACGGCATCCTCGAGCTCGGAATCGGGCAGGACCGCGAACAGCGCGGAGAAGGCCTGCGGGACGGTCTTGGTGGGAACGACGGCGACCTTCTTGTCGGTGCAGGCTGAAGCAGCAGCCTCAGCGGCCATGCGGATGTTGCCGTTGTTGGGCAGGATGATGACCGAGGTCGCGTTGACCTGGTCCACCGCGCCCAGCAGGTCGGCGGTCGAGGGGTTCATGGTCTGGCCACCCGAGACGATCACGTCGACGCCGAGGGACTTGAGGATGTCGGCCTCACCGGAACCGGCAGCAACGGCGACAAAACCCAGCGCCTTGGCGGGCTCGGCGGCCTTTTCCTGATCCTCGTGGATCTTGGCGGTACGGTCGTGGGCCTCCATCTCCATGTTGTGGATAAAGACCTCATAGATCTGACCGAGCTGCAGCATGTGCTCGAGCACCAGGTTGGGGGTGTTGGAGTGCACGTGGATCTTGTAGTCGGGGTAGGCGCCCACGAGCAGCTCACAGTCGCCCATAGAGCCCAGGAACTTCAGGCACTCGTCCTCGTCAAAAGGAGCGTCGGCCTTAAAGAGGAACTCGTTGCAGTAGCGGAACTCCGAGCCCTCCCAGTCGTCGTTGGCCTCAATCTCAACGCGGTCAAGAGCGGCGTCACGGGCAGAGCCAGCGGAATCGAACGTAGCGGAGAAATCCTCGACCACGGTGCTGCGGCCAAGGGCAGCAGCAACAAAGTTCTCCAAGAAGATGGCAAAGCCAAAGGCGCCGGAGTCGACCACGCCGTTCTCCTTGAGGACGGGCAGCAGGTCGGGCGTGCGGGCGACGGACTGGTACGCCTCGACGACGATAGCATCAAGCGCATCCTCGGCCGAGAACTTCTTCTTCTCGCACTCATCGGCCTTGGTCGAGACATCGCGCAGTACCGTGAGGATCGTGCCCTCGATGGGCTTGCGGACGGCCTGGAAGGCGACCTTGACGGCACGACGGAACGCATAAGCGATGTTGGCGGAGGTAATGGGCTCATCGGCAGAGACGAGGCCCTCGGCCACGCCTGTCTCTTATACACATCTGACGCTGCCGACGACTTAATAGGTGTAG
>URFE01000112.1:0-6767 GCA_900546965.1 uncultured Collinsella sp. | reverse complement strand
TGCAGGCTCTGCGCGAGGACATTACCTTTGAGGACGTGAGCACGGCGAGCGTGTGTCCCACAGCGCGTCCCGCCACGGTGGAGCTTATCGCCAAGGCCGATGGCATCATCGCGGGCCTGGATGTATTCGCTCGCACCTTTGAGCTGCTGGATTCGCAGAGTTCGGTGCTGTTTGATGTTGCCGATGGTGACGAGGTACACGCCGGCGACCACGTGGGCCAGGTGCGTGGCGATGCGCGCGTGCTGCTTTCGGGCGAGCGCGTGGCGCTCAACTACCTGCAGCGCATGAGCGGCATCGCTACCTATACGCACCAGATGGCCGCGGCGCTCGAGGGCACCAAGACCGTGCTTGTCGACACACGCAAGACCACGCCGGGCATGCGCGTCTTCGAGAAGGCCGCGGTCGAGATCGGCGGCGGCAGCAACCACCGTTACAACCTGTCGACGGCCGTCATGCTCAAGGACAACCACATCGACGCCGCCGGTGGCGTGACGCGTGCGATCGAGATGGCGCGCGCCCATGCATCGTTTACCACGACGGTCGAGATCGAGTGCGAGAACCTGGACATGGTGCGCGAGGCCGTGGAGGCCGGCGCCGACATCATCATGTTCGACAACATGACCCATGACGACATGGCCGCCGCTATTGAACTTATCGCCGGCCGCGCCAAGACCGAGTGCTCGGGCAACGTGGATGCCAGCAATATCCGCGCGCTTGCCGACCTGGGCGTTGACTTTATTAGCTCGGGCGCCCTGACGCACTCCGCGCCGATCCTCGACCTCTCGCTTAAGCACCTGCGTCTGCTGGACGGTAAATAATGAACGCCCGCGAGCGTCGCCGTGCCATCATGGCCGTGCTCGAGGGGGCCAAGGGGCCCGTATCGGGCAGCGCGCTTGCCCGCGAGGTGGGTGTGAGCCGCCAGATCGTGGTGCAGGACATCGCCCTGCTGCGCGCCGATGGGCACGATATCGTGGCGACCAACCGCGGCTACGTGCTGCAGGAGGCCCCCAGCAGCCCCGCCGTGCCTACGCGCTTGGTCAAGGTTCGCCACAGCGTGGAGCAGGCAGGCGATGAGCTCACGAGTATCGTCGACGCCGGCGGCGCCGTGCTCAACGTGATTGTCAATCACCGCGTGTACGGTAAGATTACGGCCGACCTGGACATCCGCAATCGTCGCGATGTCGAGCGCTATCTGCGCGATATCGAGAGCGGCAAGAGCTTTCCGCTGCTGACGGTGACCAGCGGCTACCACTTCCATCGCATTGCGGCGGAGGACGAACAGACCCTCGACGAGATCGAGGCGATGCTCAAGGAAAAAGGCTACCTAGCAGACCTGATGCCCTACGAAGACGATTTGTCCTAGTCGACGCCGCATCTATAAGTTGCGGTGAAATAGTTCCTAAAATCGGCACCTAAGCAATGAGGCAGGAACTATTCCACCGCAACTGCCCACATATGCAAAAGGAGGCCTCCGCGGCGATGCGGAGGCCTCCTTTTTTGTGCACGGTGTACTTTTGAGTGTGCAAGTGGGGGAGTTGTTACTCCTCGACGATCTCGGTGATCGCGCCGGCGGGGCAAGCGTCCTGGCAAGCGCCACAGGCGACGCAGGAGTCCTCGTCAGCGACGGTAGCGACGTCCTGGAGCTCCAGAACGCCAGCGGGGCAGGAGTCGACGCAAACGCCACAAGCGATGCACTCGTCGGCATCAATTACGGGATGAGCCATGGTAGTTTCCTCTCTGTTGACCGACGCTACAGACGATGCGCGCCGGTTTGATTCGGGCAAAAACATACCACGGGAGCGACCGTTTGCAATACCCTCTGGCCGGCATCTTCATACCGTTCGCCGAGTATGCCAAGGTTTACTAAAAAACGCGCAGGTGGGGCCGTTGAGCTGCGCAAATGTTAGCTAAAGGTGACTTGAGATATTGAGCTATTGAGCGAGCTTTTGGAAAGCGCAACCCAGAATTGGCGTCCAAAACGGGTCGCGCTTTCCGGTCGAGCCCTCTGGCGGAAACTGCGACCCAGAATCCACACTCAGACTGGGATCTATTTTCCCGAGGGCCTTGGTTGCGGAAACTGCAGCCCGGAATTCACGCTCAAACCGGGATTTGCTTTCCGCAGGGCCATCCCGAGGGGTTCCAGACCCAAGCCTCAGCCATCTCTACATAGATCTCGATAGATTTGCCGAGAACTCAAACAGTGCGTCTACCTGCGTATTTGCGAACCTAAACTCTCGGCAATAAGAAATCTTATATGAATTGACTTAGATTTTGTATATTCCAGCCCATAAGGGGATACACTACATCCTGAAAGACAAGCCGAAGCGCCGCGCGACAGACCGTCGAGGCGGCGCGAACGCAAAAGAGAGAGGGAATTTCTAATGAGTAAGATTCTTGGTATCGACCTTGGTACTACTAACTCCGCAATGGCCGTTCTCGAGGGCGGTTCTCCGACCATTATCGTGAACGCCGAGGGCGACCGCACCACCCCGTCCGTCGTGGGCTTCCGCGCCGACGGCGACCGCGTTGTGGGTAAGGCCGCTAAGAACCAGGCCGTCACCAACCCCAAGAACACCGTGTTTTCCATCAAGCGTTTCATGGGTCGCAAGTACTCCGAGTGCACCTCCGAGATCAAGACCGTGCCGTATGAGGTCAAGGAGGGCCAGGGTGGCCGTGCCGTCGTCGACATCGAGGGCAAGGATTACACCGCCGAGCAGGTGAGCGCCATGACGCTCGCAAAGATGAAGGCCGACGCCGAGAAGTATCTGGGCGAGACCGTCACCGACGCCGTCATCACCGTCCCGGCCTACTTCAACGACGCCCAGCGTCAGGCCACCAAGGACGCCGGTAAGATCGCCGGCCTCAACGTCAAGCGTATCGTCAACGAGCCGACCGCTGCTGCTCTTGCCTATGGCCTGGACAAGCAGGGTACCGACCAGCGCATCCTGGTCTTCGACCTGGGCGGCGGCACCTTCGACGTCTCCATCCTCGACCTCGCCGATGGCGTGTTTGAGGTTCTGTCCACCTCGGGCGATAACCACCTGGGCGGCGACGACTGGGATCAGCGCGTCATCGACTGGATGGCCGACAAGTTCCAGCAGGAGAACGGCGTCGATCTGCGTCAGGACCCCATGGCCCTGCAGCGCCTGAAGGAGGCCGCCGAGAACGCCAAGAAGGAGCTCTCCGCCGCCCAGCAGTCCACCATTAACCTGCCGTTCATTACCATGAACCAGTCTGGCCCGCTGCACCTCAACTACACGCTGACTCGCGCCGAGTTCGAGAAGATCACCCGCGACCTGCTCGAGCGCTGCAAGCAGCCTGTCACCAACGCCCTGCGCGACGCTAAGCTCAAGCTCTCCGATCTGACCGAGGTCATCCTCGTCGGCGGCTCCACCCGTATGCCCGCCGTCCAGGATCTGGTCAAGACCATGACCGGCAAGCAGCCCAACATGTCCGTGAACCCCGACGAGGTCGTTGCCGACGGCGCTGCCGTCCAGGGCGGCGTGCTCACCGGCGACGTCGAGGGCATCCTGCTGCTCGACGTTACCCCGCTGTCGCTGGGCGTCGAGACCATGGGCGGCATCATGACCAAGATGATCGACCGCAACACCACGATCCCGACCTCCAAGACCGAGGTTTACTCCACCGCTGCCGACAACCAGACCAGCGTCGAGATCAACGTGCTCCAGGGCGAGCGCGAGCTTGCCCGCGACAACAAGTCGCTCGGTAAGTTCCAGCTGACCGGCATCCCGGCTGCCCGCCGCGGCGTGCCGCAGATCGAGGTCACCTTCGACATCGACGCCAACGGCATCGTCAAGGTCTCCGCTAAGGACAAGGGCACCGGCAAGGAGCAGCAGATCACCATTTCTGGCTCCACCGCTCTGTCCGACGACGAAGTCGATCGTATGGTCAAGGACGCCGAGGCTCATGCCGAGGAGGACAAGAAGCAGAAGGAAGAGGTCGAGGTCCGCAACCAGACCGACAGCCTGTGCTACTCCACCGAGCAGACCCTCAACGAGCTGGGCGACAAGGTTTCCGCCGACGTGAAGTCCAAGGCCGAGGCCGCTATCGCCGACGCCAAGAAGGCGCTCGAGGGCTCTGACGTCGAGGCCATCAAGGCCGCCGGCGAGTCCCTGCAGTCTGTGGCCTACGAGCTGGCCCAGGTTGTCTACGCCGACGCTCAGCAGCAGACCGACGGTGCCGCCGGTGCCCAGCCTGCCGACGATGACGTCGTCGACGCCGACTACGAGGTTGTGGACGACGAGGACAAGTAATCATGTCCGCCCGTAAAGCTCGCACGGAGGCGGCCGTCGCTGGCGCCGCCCCCGTTGACTCTGAGGAGAAGGACGTGAAGATTCCCGTAGAGACCGTCGACGATACCGAGGCCAACGAGGCCGAGGCCGCCGAGGCTGCCGAGAACCAGGTAGAGGATTCCAACAAGGAGGCGACGATGACCGAGGACGAGATGGTGGAAGCCGCTATCCGCGCCGGTGAGGAAGCCGCCGACAACGACTTTAAGCTCAAGTTCGAGCAGGCTCAGAAAGAGCTTGCCGACGTGCGCAACGAGCTCGATGCTGCGGCAGAGGCTCAGAAGGCCGCCGAGGACAAGGCAAAGGACGCCACCGAGCGTACCGCCCGTCTGCAGGCCGACTGGGAGAACTTCCGTCGCCGCACCGCTAGCGAGCGTATCGCCGAGCGCGAGCGCGCGACCGAGAAGCTCGTCACCGCGCTGTTGCCGGTGGTTGACGATATCGAGCGTGCAATCGACCATGCCCGTAGCCAGGAGCTTTCCGACGACTTTAAGCAGTTCGTCGATGGCGTTGACGCGGTGCATGCCAAGCTGCTCGATGTGTTTGCGCACGAGGGCGTTGAGCCCATCGACCCCAAGGGCGAGGCGTTCGATCCGCTCGAGCACCAGGCCGTGGGGCGTGTCGAGGACGCATCGCAGTACGACGAGACCGTCAACGACGTGTACCAGAAGGGCTACCGCATGGCGGACCGCATCCTGCGCTCCGCGATGGTGACGGTGACCTACGGTGGCGAGAAGCGCCCCGCACCGGAGCCCGAAGCGGCGCCCGAGGATGCTGCGGCCGATACGGCTGAGAGCACCGAGGAGTAATTGAGAAGGGCCCCGGGGCAACACCCGGGGCCCTTTCTGGCCTAGTGCCATATGAAAGCATGAGCCGTCGTCTGCTGGGCGGCGGATGAAACAGGAGAGGAGCTACGATGGCTGCAGGCAAAACCTTCTATGACATCCTGGGCGTATCCAAGAGCGCCTCCGACAAAGAGATCAAGAGCGCGTTTCGCAAGCTCGCGCAAAAATATCACCCCGATGCCGGCGGCGACGAGGCCAAGTTTAAGGAGATTAGCGAGGCCTACGAGACGCTTTCGGACGAGAAGAAGCGCAAAGAGTACGACCAGATGCTCATGTTTGGCGGCATGCCGGGCGCGGGCGGCGCGTATAGCGGCGGCTACGGCGCCGGTGCCGGCGCGAGCGGCTGGGGCGATATCTTCGACAGCATCTTTAGCGGCAACGGCGCCTGGGGCAGCGATTGGGGCTCGGGCTTTGCCGGGGCTGCGGGCGCTGCCGGTGCGGGCGCGGGCCGCAACCGCGCGCGCAAGGGCGGCGACCTGTCGCTGACTGTCGACGTAACGGCCGAGGACGCGTTCCGCGGCGTGACGCACAAGGTCACCTACCGCATTCCCTCGACGGGCGAGCAGCAGACCATCACGGTCTCGGTGCCTGCGGGTGCGGTCGACGGCGGCAAATTGCGTTACAAACGCCGCGGCGAGTACGGCGTTGCCGGAGGCGAGCGCGGCGACCTGGTCGTGACCACGCACGTGGAGGAGCATCCGCTGTTTAAGCGCAAGGGTGCCGATGTGACTATGGAGGTGCCGATCTCGGTCTACGAGGCGGCGCTCGGCTGCACGGTGGATGTGCCCACGCCCGGCGGCGCGACGGTTCGTCTGAAGGTGCCCGCTGGCACCCAGACGGGCAAGAAGTTCCGCTTTAAAGAGATGGGCGCGCCCGACGTTAAGCACCGTGGTCGTACGGGCGCGCTGCTCGTCGAGATCAAGGTGCAGGTCCCCACGAGCCTGTCCGACGATGAGCGCGATGCCATGACCAAGCTGCGCGAGGCCGACACGCGCGATTATCGCGAGAAGGTCAACCGTTACAAGGCGACGTACTAGGGCGGTCGCGGCGCACGCCCACGCCCGCGGGCTTATGATGGACGATAACGAGACGGAAAGGGGTCAGGTAGCATGGCCGAGGACAATAGGAATAAACCGCTGTACATGATCAGCGTGGCGGCCGAGCTGACCGGCATGCACCCGCAGACTCTGCGCGTCTACGAGTCCAAGGGCCTGGTGAATCCTCAGCGCTCGGGCGGTAACACGCGCCTGTATTCGCGTGCCGATATCGAGCGTCTGGAACTCATCAACCAACTGACCGACGAGGGCATCAACCTTGCCGGCGTGGTGCGCATCCTCGATATGAAGGAGCGTGCCGAGGAGCGCGACCGCGAGAACGAGAAGCTCCGCGCCCGCGTGCGCCAGCTCGAGGACGAGTTGCACGAGTATAAGATGCAGAAGAAGATCACCGCCCTGGCCCCGCGCGACGGCTCGGTCAACCCCGAACAGGTCATGCGCAAGCTGCTGGGTGCCGGCGGGGATCTCTAGGTTTCGCCGTTCTGCCGAACGGCGGACCGGCCGACGCTGCAAGCCCGCCAGAGCGGCAATCTGCCTTTCAACTTCGGCGGCATGAC
>URFE01000111.1:0-6836 GCA_900546965.1 uncultured Collinsella sp. | reverse complement strand
GCCCGTGGGTTATACCCTAAGAGCAAACCACCCTTTTTAAGGGTGGTTCTGATTTGAAGGGAACTCATTTGGAGCAAGCACCCGCCCTGCCGGGGCTCCCGGGTTCTGTGACGACTCGGCCGTTCGGGTCAGGCGGGCTGATATAAATAGAGTGAATGGGCGTGCCGTTGGCGCGTCCATTTTTGTGCGGGTGACAAAGGGACTGTCCCTTTGTCACATTGCAATAAATGTGATGAGAGTGTGGCGAAATGAGCTTAAAACTTCCGTAAATGTGATAAATGTCACGTTTTACCTAGGGTAAAATGTGGGAAATATCACGTTTACGGAAGTTTCTTTGCGGGAGGTTCGGCCATGCAGCGAGATATCATTGCCAAGCTTAACGCTTGGAAAGCGTCAGAATATCGTAAGCCGCTTATCCTTAAGGGGGCGCGCCAGGTTGGAAAGACGTGGGCGCTTAAGGAGTTCGGCCGAACCTCGTACATCAATTATGTGTATCTGACGCTCGAGGAGCCGTCACCTGGGGTACAGAGCGAGTACGCTCAGTTTTTCGAAGGTACGCGCGATCCTCGACGGATCATCTCAAATCTTTCCCTGGCACTTGGACAGCCTATCGATCCCGGCGAAACGCTGCTTATTATTGATGAGATCCAGGACTGTCCTTCTGCAGTCGGCGCCCTTAAATACTTCTGTGACGAGGCCCCCGAGTATCACGTCGCATGCGCAGGGTCTTTGTTGGGCGTTCGCTTGTCCCGTGAGACCAGCGCTTTTCCGGTGGGAAAGGTCGAGTTCATGGAGATGCGCCCCATGAGCTTTTCCGAGTTTCTGAAAGCCGAGGGCGCTGCAAACTACGACGAATACCTTGGCGGCCTGGATCAGATCGAGACAGTGCCCGATTTCTTCCATGTCCGTCTCGTCGAGCATCTTCGTCGTTATTCTGCATGCGGCGGCATGCCAGAGGCTCTTGGCCGGTGGGTGGAGACGGGCGATATCGTTCAGGTCGATAAGGTGTTGTCTGATCTCTTGGATTCCTACGAGCGCGATTTTGCCAAGCATGGTGGCCGTGCGCAGTTCGCCAAGCTTTCACAAATATGGAACTCGATTCCAGCTCAGTTGGCGCGCGAGAACAAAAAGTTCGTTTGGGGTGCGGTACGCGAGGGGGCTCGTGCTCGAGAATACGAGGATGCTCTGGAATGGCTTGCCGATGCTGGGCTCATCACGGCGGTTCGCCTTAATGCTGCCGGTGGTGTGCCGCTCTCTGCGTACGATGACCTCAAGGCATTTAAAGTCTACTGTCTTGATGTCGGCTTGCTGCGCCGCATGGCAAGGCTGGATGCGTCCGCTTTTGCCATCTCGGATGCGCTATTTTCGGAGTTCAAAGGTTCGTTCGCCGAGAACTATGTGCTTCAGGCATTACTTTCACAGTTAGATGCTACTCCGCGTTATTGGACAAACGAGAAGCCGAAGCACGAAGTCGATTTTTTGATTCAAGTCGGAAACGAAATCGTTCCCGTCGAGGTCAAATCGGGAGAGGTCGTTCATTCCAAGAGCCTTAAGTACTATGCCGACAAGCATGCGGAGACGACTCCATTGAGGGTCCGCTACTCACTTAAGAACCTAAAGCTCGACGACGGGGTGCTCAACATTCCGTTGTATTTGGCTGATCGATCTGTCCCTCTTATCAAAAAGGCGCTTGATTGTGCACATCTTGACGTTTAGATCCTGGGTGAGCTGACGGGCGGCGGCTAATTAATCGCTCCGTTACGGCCAGGGAGCTTGGGCCTTTGCGATGCTTGCTTCGCCAAGCCGTGGGTGTCATGCCGGTGTATTGTTTGAAGGCTTGGGCGAAGGCGGCCTGCTGAGGGTAGCCTAGACGCTCTGCCACCTGCGCTATTGTGAGCGCGCTATCGGCCAAAAGGTCCTGTGCTCGCTCCATACGGCGTCTGCGAATGTAGGCGCCCAGGGACTCGCCAGTTTGGGCCTTAAAGGTGGCGCATAGTTTGGAGCGGCTTATGTAGAGCCTCTCGGCCACCTCGTTGATACCCACACGTCTGCCTTTGTCGAGCGCGCGCTCAATCATTGCCGTTGCTTCTTCGGCAATGGTTATGCTGACGCGTGTGTCTGCCGCCTGCCGCGCCTGCCTGTGGGCCGCGCGCGAACAGGCGAGCTCCGCGACCATGGTTTCCACGATGCCCTGCATATAGACGTGTCCGCCTACGGTGCGGGCGCGGTCCTCGTTAATCCGGCGCAGCGTGTGGCAGATGGCAGACGTCGCTTCCTCGTGCCATGGCTCGGCAAACGCCTCAAAGATTCCCGCGAACTCGGTGGGATAGCGGTGCTCCAGTTCGTCAAAATATCCAGGTAAAAAGAGCACCGAGCGCGAGTGATAAAGCTCCCCCGCAAACAGCGGGCTTAATTCCTCGCCACAGCTATCTTGGATAAAGCTGCAAACGGCATTGTTTGGCCACGGTCCATGCAATGGTTTGAGGTTTGCGGGCGTTATGCCAGCCTCGGGCATGCATGTAAGTGTGGGCGCGCTGACTTCGCTCACGCAGGCGTATGGCTCGGGTGTGTATTCGGCCAGGTACATATCGTGCGTCGGGGTGATGAAATGCTCCATGACGATGCAAGCAGGGGAGAGAGGCATGATCCATGCGCGGCCGTGCGCCCGGTCGTTTGCCACCTCGCCGGTAAAGACGGCGCCCTTGCCGGTAAGCTCCAAGCCAAACTGCTCAAATTGCGGTGCGTAGAGCTCGGTTATGTCGGTCGCTGCCCGCCGTATTTGCAAAAGCGTCCCTTTCCTTTGCAGAAACGTCCACGCCTGGTTTGATTGTGAGCCATGGCTAACACATCAATGATAAGTTGAATACGGTTAACTCTCAAGCCGTTAGAAAGGAACCTCATGGCAAAGGGATCAAAAAGGGAAGGCGGCGGTATCGGCGAGCTGCTCGCGTATGCCGGCGACCGTAAATTCCTAACTTATTTGGGCATGGCTCTCTCGGCGCTCTCGCAGCTGCTGAGCTTTGGCCCGTACGTGTGCATCTGGTTTGTCGCGCGCGATCTGATCGCCGTGGCACCTAACTGGAGCGAAGCCACCGATATCGCGATGTATGGCTGGTGGGCCGTTGGTTTTGCCCTGGCAAGCATCGTAGTTTATTTCGTGGGGCTCATGTGCACGCACCTGTCTGCGTTTCGCTGCGCGTCCAATATCCGCAAGACTACGAGCGAGCACCTGCTTAAGTTGCCGCTTGGCTACTTTGACACGCACGCCACCGGTGAGCTGCGCCGTATTGTAGACGGATGCGCCGCCTCCACCGAGACCCTGCTCGCGCACATGCTGCCCGATATCGCCGGCGCCACCGCCATGGTCGCAGGCCTGCTCGTGCTGCTTTTCGCCCTCGATTGGCGCTTGGGCGTGGCATGCCTTATCTCGGTCGTCGTTTCGCTTGGCGCCATGGCCACCATGATGAGCGGCAAAGGCGCCGAGTTCATGAAGGCCTACATGGGAGCGCTGGTCAAGATGAACAAGACCGGCACCGAATACGTACGCGGCATCCCCGTGGTCAAGGTGTTTCAGCAGACGGTCTACTCCTTTAAGGCTTTCCACGATGCGATCGTCGAATACGCCGACATGGCACAAAACTATGCGGGCACGTTCTGCCGAGGTCCGCAGGTACTCAACCTTACCGCGCTCAATGGTCTTGTGACATTCCTGCTGCCCGTGGCGTTGCTGTTGGCGCCGGGCGAGACGGACTTCGCGCATTTTATGGCCAACTTCACGTTTTACGCGATATTTTCGGCCGTGGTGCCGACGGCCATGACCAAGCTCATGTTTGTGGGCGAGGCCTCTCAGATGAGTGCCGATTCGCTGGCTCGTATTCGAAGCGTCATGGGTTCCAAACAGCTCTCCGTGCCTGCCCAGCCCAAGCACTCCGCCGGTAGCGATGTGCGCTTTGAGGACGTGAGCTTTACGTACGAAGGTGCCGAAGCACCTGCCGTTAGCCATGTGAGTTTCAGCGTTCCCGCTGGTAGTACCCTCGCCCTGGTGGGTCCCTCGGGTGGCGGTAAGTCAACCTGCGCAAGCCTGATCCCGCGTTTTTGGGATGTCTCCTCGGGTCGAGTGCTCGTAGGCGGTGTGGACGTTCGCGATATGGATCCGCACGAGCTTATGGACCAGGTCGCCTTCGTGTTCCAGACCAACCAGCTGTTCCGGCAAACACTTGCCGATAACGTGCGCGCCTCCAAGCCATCGGCCACTGACGACGAAGTGCGTGCGGCCCTCTCCGCAGCTCAGTGCGACGACATTGTGGCCAAGCTCCCACAGGGCATCAATACCATGCTCGGTGCCGGCGGAGCATATCTTTCGGGCGGCGAGGTCCAGCGCGTGGCACTCGCCCGCGCGATCCTAAAAGACGCGCCTATCGTGGTGCTCGATGAGGCCACGGCGTTTGCCGATCCCGAGAACGAGGCGCTCATCCAACGTGCTTTTAGCAAACTGGCGGCGGGTCGCACGGTCATTATGATTGCGCACCGACTCTCGACTGTAGTGGGCGCAGACCAAATCGTGGTGCTCAACCAGGGTAGCGTGCAGGAGTCGGGTACCCATGCCGAGCTGCTGTCCCAAAACGGTCTGTATGCCAAGATGTGGGCCGAATACGAACAGGCCGCGAGCTGGAAGATCACTGCTGCCGCGGATGCCGCCATCACGAAGGGAGGCGAGGCCTAAATGTTCGCCTCATTCCAAAAGAAGTATTTCCTATCCGATAAAGGCGTCGCCGGCGTAAAACGCGGCATTTTCTGGACCACGCTCACTAATCTTATTACCATGGCTGGCATGGGCTTTTTATTCCTGGTTATGGCCGGCTTTGTCGAGCATCTCGCCAGCGGGGCTGACCTGCCGGATTCCCTGCCGATCGTGGGCGGCCTCCTGGTCTTTTTCGTGTTGCTCTTTGCCTCTAACTGGCAGCAGTATTACTACACCTACTGCATCTTTTACGAGGAGTGCGGCAAGCAGCGTATGGAGATCGCCGAGCGCTTGCGCAAACTGCCGCTGTCGTTTTTTGGTCGTCGTGATCTGGCCGATTTAACCGAGACCATCATGGGCGACGTCCAAGCCATGGAGCACGCCTACAGCCACGTGCTGGGAGAGCTTTGGGGTGCCATCATCGCAAGCGCCATTGTCTTCGTGGCATCGCTGTTCTTTTGCTGGCAGCTGGCGATCGCGGCGTTTTGGAGCGTGCCCGTGGCCTTTGCCGTGCTGTATCTGACACGCGGCCCCATGACCCCGGTGTTCGACCATGTGCGCGCCGAGAAGGTCAAGGTTACCGAGGCGATTCAAGAGACGCTCGACTGCGTTCGCGAGATTCGCGCCACCAACCAGGAGGCCCATTATCTTGAGGGACTCAACGCCGTGATCGATGCCGAGGAGCGCGAGACCACCAAGGGCGAGCTCGCTAACGGGCTTTTGGTCAACTCCGCCTTTGCCATCCTGCGTCTGGGCATTGCCACCACGCTGGTCACGGGTGCCGCGATGGTCGCCTCCGGACAGGTCGACTTTTTGGTGATGTTTGCCTTCCTGCTTATGGTGAGCCGTATCTATGCGCCCTTTGACCAGGCGTTAATGTTAATGTCCGAGCTGTTTGCCGCCGAGTCCTCTGCCAAGCGCATGCGTTCCATCATGGAAGAGCCTGTGGCGCGGGGCAGCGAGAAATTTGAGCCCGCGGGCCACGATGTGGTGTTCGATCACGTGGCATTTGGCTATGGTGCGGGCGAGGATGGCCGCGCCGGCGAGAAAGTTCTTACCGATGTGAGCTTTACCGCCAAAGAAGGCGAAGTTACGGCGCTGGTCGGTCCTTCGGGTTCCGGTAAGTCTACGGTGAGCCGCCTGGCCGCGCGCTTTTGGGATGCCACCGAAGGCACGGTCACCGTGGGTGGCGTGGATGTTGCGAGTGTGGATCCCGAGGTGCTGCTGCGCGACTACGCCATCGTGTTCCAAGACGTGCTGCTCTTTGACGACACGGTGATGGGAAACATCCGCCTCGGGCGTCGCGACGCCACCGATGAGGAAGTGCTTGCGGCCGCGCGTGCCGCCAACTGCGACGAGTTTGTGAGTCGTATGCCGCAGGGCTACGACACCATGATCGGCGAGAACGGTTCCAAGCTGTCCGGCGGCGAGCGCCAGCGCATCTCTATCGCCCGCGCGCTGCTCAAAGACGCGCCCATCGTGCTGTTGGACGAGGCGACGGCAAGCTTGGATGTAGAGAACGAGACCGTGGTACAGCAGGCACTCTCCCGTCTGCTTGCAGGTAAGACGGTTATCGTTATTGCCCACCGTATGCGTACGGTGGAAAATGCCGACAAAATCGTTGTGCTCAAGGATGGAGTGGTTGCCGAACAGGGCATCCCGGCGCAGCTCAAGGCGGCAGGTGGTGAATTCGCCCGTATGGTTGCGCTGCAAAAGGAAGCGGCGGCCTGGCAGCTGTAGGAATATGACAAAGGGGCAGTTCCTTTATCATATTGAGCCCACCCCCAAAGTTTCCAAAAAGTTAGCCATTGTTGACCAAATAGTTATACTAAACTGTTCTCAAAAGCGTGCTCGAGCAAACTAATGAACTCGGGTGCTAAGGCACCATGCCGCGCTTGTGCGGCAAAAGGGAGAAGCAACATGAAGAAGTCGACGTTCAATACCCTGCTTGTCGGTGGCGGTTTTCTGCTTGGCACGGCCGGCATCAAGCTGCTTACCAGCGCTCCGGTCAAGAATGCCTGCGTGCAGGGCATTGCGTGCGGCATGCGCATCAAGAACGGCTACCAGGACATGGTCGAGCAGGCCAAGGCTAATG
>URFE01000110.1:0-6840 GCA_900546965.1 uncultured Collinsella sp. | reverse complement strand
CGTCGCCATGGGCCTGGACGAGGACCGCGGTCCTCGTCCAGGCCCATGGCGACGAGCGGAGCGATGACCTTATCGAGAGCGGCCATCAGCTCGGTGGCCTCCTCGTAAGAAAGCTCGGGCAGGAGCTTCTCCTTCTTGTTGGCAAGCTCGACCAGGCCCTCAGCGGCATCCTCGGCAGCGAAGACAACGATCTTGCGCATATCGCCCTCGGCGTCGTCGATGCGGCCGACCAGATCGGCAGCCTCGGCCTCGGCCATCAGACCATCGAGCTCACGGAGGCGCATGCCCAGCAGGTCGGACATTTCCTTCTGCTCCATCTTAGGCTTGAGGTCAAGGAGCTTGATAGCGCGCTCGATGTTCGCCATGCGCTCGGCCTTGGCCTCCTCCTCCTTGGAAATAGCAAAGCGACGGCTACGCAGCAGGCGGGCGGCCTTCTGCATCTTGTCCATCAGCTCTTCGTCATCGTAATCAACGGCGGCCTCGACAACCTCGGCCTCCTCCTCGGCAGAAACCTCGTCAGCAGCCTCAACCTCGGCAGCTTCGGTCTCCACGGTCTCGACTGCCTCAACCTCGGCAGTCATGGTCTCGTTCTCGGTCTCGTTCATGATCTCTTCGTTCTCGGACATGAGACTCCTTCTTGGCCCTCTCGGGCATCATCGCCCCATTCGCGGGGCCCGTCGCGCACTCTTTGCGCTTTAAACATTCATGCCTCTCGGCAAAACGTCCATTAGTTTATGGTGTCGCCATCCAATCTAGCTGCAGAATCTATGTGCACACATTAATGCGACATGTGCGACTCGCGACGAGCGTACACCAGCGACACCGCGAATCCGACCACGGCAATTACAGCCGCTACACGCACGGCAGCTGCAAATCCAATCGCTTGGGCAACGTCTGTCGCAGCGCCAGCGGCGCCGGCGGTCGCAGCAGAACTCGAGAGCAGACCGATAAACAGCGACGGGCCAAACGATGCGGCAATCATATTCCACGTGTTAAGCAATGCCGTTCCGTGAGGATGTTCAGCGGCGGGTAGCGTCTCCAAGCCGGCCGTTTGCGAGGGGCTCAGCACCAAACCGACTCCGGCATACACCACAACGGTCAGCGCCACGACGACGCCGATGTTCATGCTTGCCGCCTTCATCGAGATGGCAGTCTGCCCCACGGCAATCAGGGCAAAACCGACCGGCAGCAGCGGCCATGCACCACGGGCGTCCATCACGCGTCCGCCCACAATCGAGGTCACGGCGTTGCAGGCAATCGCCGGCAAAATGAGCAAGCCCGCAATAAGTGCGGTCATGCCGTATGCGCCCTCAAAATAGAGCGGCAACAAAACGCTCATCGAGAACGTCGTCATCATCGACACCACCACAAGCAAACACGCAGGCCAAAAGCGAAAGCTCGCCATGGGACGCACGTTAAGCACCGGATGCTCGAGCTTGAGCTGACGGGCCGCAAACAGGCCGAGCAGCACAATGGCGGCGAAAAGCGCCACGATGCCGACAATCAGATTGGTCGAGAACTCGCCTACGGAATACACAAATGCCGTAATGCCGGCAGCGAGCAAAACAACCGACAGAATATCAAGCGTGGTGTTCGAGCGCTCTCCGACATTCTGAACAAGCTTAACGCCCGCCGCAGCGACCACAATGCCGCCCACCAGCGGCACTACGAACACCGCCCTCCAGCCGAACAACGTGCACATAAGACCGCTGATTACGGGTCCAAACGCCGGCCCTAGCGTAATGCAGGCACCGCCCAGGCTAAGATACAGACCGAGCTTCTCACGCGGGGCGCAAGACAGCACCACGTTCATCATGAGCGGGAACAAGATGCCCGATCCCGCAGCCTGCAAAATACGACTTGGTAGCAAAACGCTAAACGACGGAGCGATCAGACACAGGACTTCGCCGGCGACCATGCATCCGCATGCGAAAAACAGCAGCTTGCGCGTCGAGAAACGACCGGACAGGAAGGCCATGATGGCCGTAAAGATCGACGTCACGATCATGTAGCCCGAAACGAGCCACTGCGCCGTGGTGGCACTCACCGAATAGGCCGCCATAATGTCGTGCAACGCCACGTTAATGATGTTCTCGTTAAACGCGGCAACAAAGGCTGCAATATACATAACGACGAGAAGCGCCGCAGTGGCCGATGGCGTTGCTTGAACTTGTTGCTGAGATTTGCTCCCCATGCATTTCCTTCCTCTTGGAACGACAGTCGCATCGCCCCAGAGGAACAGTCCAGGGCGAAAAATGAGCCCTAGACTTACGCCAGACGCCGTACACGACGAATCTGGCAACATGGTCCAACGTCAAAAGATTGTAACGCGGACGCGCAGCTTTCCTTCCGCGCTATTATTAAAAGTCCACGAAAGCATAAGACATGAGGAGCCCGCCATGATTAAGCCCATCATGAAATCCGAGTTCTTTTTGCGTCTGCCTTCCGAAGACGCGGGACCCGACGATGCCGCAACCGGGCAGGATCTCCTGGATACACTCCACGAGCATGAGCGCGAGTGCGTGGGCCTCGCCGCCAACATGATCGGCGTGCGCAAACGCATCATCTGCGTAAAGGACGGCAACAGGACACTCCTGATGTACAACCCTCAAATTCTTGAGCAGGTCAATGCCTATCAGACGAGCGAAGGATGCCTCTCGCTGACCGGCGAGCGTCCCTGTACCCGCTATCGCCGCATTAAGGTTGAGTATTTGGACGAGAACTTCGTTCACCGCATCAAAAACTTCTCGGGCTACACCGCCGAGATCATCCAGCACGAAATCGACCACTGCAACGGGATTGTTATTTAGTTCCGCCGTTCTACCGAACGGCGGACCACTTGACGCTGCGCGAGCCGCATTCACGCCAATCTGACGTTCAATTTCGAGGGCGCGACCAGAAGGTCAGCGCCCTCTCATTTCACGTCACCTTGGCGCAAATGCGGCTCGCTCGCTGTCGTATGTCTATCCTGCGACGCCTCGATTCTTGCGGCGGCAGGCACCTAATCCCCTACGATTGGCGGTAATGGTCAAAGAAGTCGGCGAGGTCTTCGAGGGACTCTTTGAGTACTTCCATGCGCGGCAGGTACACGATGCGGAAGTGATCGGGCTCGGCCCAGTTAAAGCCGCCGCCGCGCGTGATCAGAATCTTCTTCTCGTGCAGCAGGTCGAGGGCAAACTGCTCGTCATCGGTGATGTTGAACTTCTTAACATCCATCTTGGGGAAGATGTAGAACGCCGCGCGCGGCTTGACCACCGAGATGCCGTCAATCTTGTTGAGCGCCTCATACACAAAGTTGCGCTGCTCGTAGACACGGCCGCCGGGACGGATGTAGTCGTTAACGGACTGATGGCCACCGAGTGCCGTCTGAACGATCGACTGAGCCGGCACGTTGGAGCACAGGCGCATGTTGGAGAGCATGTTGATGCCCATGATGAAGTCGCTCATGCAGCGCTGGTTGCCCGAAAGCACCATCCAGCCAATACGATAGCCCGCGATCATGTGCGACTTGGAAAGGCCGCTAAAGGTAACGCAGGGCAGGTCGGGAGCGAGCGAGGCAATCGAGACGTGCTCGTAACCGTCCATGCACAGGCGGTCGTAGATCTCATCGGCAAAGATCATCAGCTGATGCCTGCGTGCAATCTCGACGATGCCCTCGAGCACCTCGCGCGGATAGACAGAACCCGTGGGGTTGTTGGGGTTGATGATGACGAGGGCTTTGGTCGCGCTCGTAATCTTGGACTCCATATCCTCCAGGTCGGGATACCAATCCGCCTGCTCATCGCACAGATAATGTACGGGATGACCGCCAGCAAGGGTAGCGCACGCCGTCCAGAGCGGATAGTCGGGGCTGGGAATCAGAATCTCGTCGCCATTGTCGAGCAGCGCGTTCATCGAAAGCTGAATGAGCTCGGACACGCCGTTGCCCGTGTAGATATGCTCCATCTGAACGTTGGGCAGGCCTTTGATCTGCGAATACTGCATGATCGCCTTGCGCGCGGAGAACAGGCCACGCGAGTTGGAATAGCCTTCGCAGTCGGGCAGCTGCTGGCGCATGTCCTTGATAACCTCGTCGGGCGTGCGGAAACCGAAGGGCGCCGGATTGCCGATATTGAGCTTGAGGATGCGCTCGCCTTCGTCCTCCATACGGGCAGCCTCGTCGACGACGGGACCGCGCACGTCATACAGGACGTTATCGAGCTTGGTGGACTTAGAAAAAGTACGCATGGTGGTGCTCCTTGCAATTTGAGCTGAGGGATGGGGTTCGGGCTTGGAATCGTTGCGGGGTGATGATGCCTCGCCTTGATCGGCGTCGCCGGCAAGCAGCCAGGTAACATCGACCTCCAAAATGCGGGCGAGCAGCTCTGCCACATCGCGCCGCGGGATCGTCTTGCCGCTCACATATTGGCTCATCTGACTCTTGCCGAGTTTTTTGCCGAGCATCTCCGATGCGCGGATCACGTCCGACTGGCGAACGTCGCGATCGGACATAGTCTGTCGCAGGCGATCGCTAAACGTCTCTTGGGCCACTAGAACCTCCTTGCTGGCAAAGTTCAATTTATAGAACACGAATTGAACCAGAGTTCAATTTAGCAAGCAGTATAGCGCCGTACCTCATTCGAAAGTTCAATTTCATAAGAAAATATATCGGACTCCGAGATTTGCCCAAAGCGAACAATGGTGTGTACACGTTTAGAGGTATTCGAGGAAACGGGCGGCGGCAAGCGAAACATCGGCCGTTCGATATATGGCGTTGATCTGCCGATGGGGATGTCCCTCGAGCGAACGCACGGCAACATCGAACTGACAACGGCGCAAGATGAGCGCGGGAAGAATGCTCACACCCAGGCCGTCCTCAACCATGGCCATAATCGCATAGTCATCCCAGGTCGACAGCTTGGAGCACACCGTCAGTCCCGCCCGACGGAACAGCGGCGTAATCTCGTCATCGGTGCCGCGTTCTAGCAGAATAAACTGCTCGTTGGCTAAATCGGCAAGAGAAACGACCTCCGCCGTGGCAAGCAAAGAGTCTGCCGGTACTACCGCCATCAACTCGTCGCGCACCAAAGACCGCGATGCCATGCCGTTTTCTCGGGGCTCACGCGGGATAAAGCCCAGGTCGCAGCGGCCTTCCGCCACCCATTGCTCAATCTCGGAGTAATCACCCATCAGCAGCTCGTAATCGACATCCGGATGATCGGCGCGAAAGCGCGCAATCACCGGCGGCAGCACGTGGGTCGCCACACTCGAAAACGTACCGATGCAGATTTTGCCGCGCATGAGTCCACGCATCTCGTCCACGCGTCGCTGCAGGCGGCCAAACTCTTCGCATAACGCCTCGACTGCCGGCATGACCTGCCGCCCGTCGGCAGAAAGCACCACGCCCTCTCGGCTGCGATCAAGCACCTTAAAACCCCAGTCTGCCTCAAGGTCGCCCACCATGCGGCTCACGCCCGACTGCGAATAGCTCAGCCGCTCTGCAGCACGCGTAAAGCTGCCAGCACGCACCGTCTCGAGCAGCACTTGCATCTTTTGGATATTGGTCTCCACGGCACGTCCCCACCCTTGCATGAGTTTTTGTCATGTTTTCCATGCATTATATTCGCTTTTCTTCTAAAGCCAGTTCACCCATAGTGAACATGTTCGGATATAGAGGGGATGTCAGCGCATGAACAACGGACTGTTTACATACTTAGCAGCATTACTGTTGTTTGGCTCTAACGGCATCATCGCCGCAGCTATCGCACTGCCGAGCTCCGATATCGTGCTGCTGCGCACGTTTTTGGGCGCTCTCTCGCTTGTCACTATCCTCGCCACTACCCAACACCATAAGTTGCAGGCGCCATCTCGTCCCCGCGAAGCCGCGGCCCTCCTCCTCTCGGGAGCTGCGCTGGGCGCCAGCTGGATTTTTCTGTTCCGCGCCTACCAGACGATCGGCGTCGGCGTATCCTCGCTGCTGTACTACTGCGGCCCCATCATTGTCATGGCGCTCTCCCCGCTCATCTTTGGCGAAAAGCTGACCGGCGGCAAAATCGCCGGCTTTGTCGCCGTTGCTTGTGGTGCTTTTCTCATTGCAGCGCAAGGTCTAGGCGGCAATATGCCCATTGCGGGCATCGTCTGTGGAATCGCCTCGGCCTTCTGCTATGCATTGATGGTCATCGCCAGCAAGGGTGCGCCGCACATCGAGGGCCTCGAGAACTCCGCGCTCCAGGTGAGCGCCGCCTTTGTGACCGCACTGGTCCTCACGCTCATCACGCAGGGCGCTCCCTCGTTCCTGTCCGCCGGCGTCGCCGCCAGTATTGATTGGCGCGCCGTCGCTATGCTCGGCGTCGTCAACACCGGCATTGGTTGCCTGCTCTACTTTAGCGCCGTCGCCAAGCTGCCCGTCCAGACCGTCGCCGTCGTCGGCTACCTCGAGCCGCTTTCGGCGGTCGTGTTCTCGGCCGCCCTTTTGGGTGAAGCCATAACACCGGTCCGTCTGATGGGCGCCGCGCTTATCATCGGCGGCGCGATTTTTTGCGAACTCGCCGGCAAACGCGCAAACACCAAGGCTGGCATCGCCCAGACAGCACGTGCTTAAAAGCCCCTGCTTTGAAATGCTACCTGCGTAGATAAATAATCCCCAGCTGAGGATTATTGTCTAAAATAACCCGATGTGCCAAACTGCTCTTGTATGTATAAAGACGGCATAAAGTTTTTTGTCCTAGACAGATAACCGGATGTCTAAGGGAGTCTTCGTGGCACACAACAAACTGGAGGCAAACCTCCAAGGCCAGCATGGGCAGGGCGGGCACGGAGCCATTCCCCTCTCCGCTGGCATGCTGCTCGTAACGCTCGGCG
>URFE01000109.1:0-6857 GCA_900546965.1 uncultured Collinsella sp. | reverse complement strand
GGCATGCTTTTTGAAAGGGTAGACCTTGGATATTATCCGCGTTGAGGGTGGCCACGCCATCGGAGGCTCCGTGCCCGTCTCGGGCGCCAAGAACTCCGCGCTCAAACTCATGGCGGCAACGCTTCTGGCGCCGGGCAAGACGACG
Source organism: uncultured Collinsella sp. (assembly GCA_900546965.1). Classification (GTDB taxonomy): domain Bacteria; phylum Actinomycetota; class Coriobacteriia; order Coriobacteriales; family Coriobacteriaceae; genus Collinsella. The sequence continues at coordinate 6,712 of URFE01000109.1, read as the reverse complement.
CTGCAGAACGTGCCCGATATTTCCGATGTCCACGTGATGGGCAAGGTGCTCAAGGGCATGGGCGCTACGATCGATGTTCTCGACGAGCACACGCTCGAGATTGATACCTCTCAGGTCGATTCTTGGGAGGCCCCCTACGAGCTCGTTGCCAAGATGCGTGCTTCCACAGCCGTGATGGGACCCCTGCTGGGTCGCTTCCATCGCGCCAAGATCGCCATGCCGGGCGGCTGCAACCTGGGTGCTCGCAAGATCGATATGCACATTCTTGGTCTCGAGGCCCTGGGCGTTGAGTTCGATACCGCCCACGGTTACATCAACGCTAATGCGCCCCAAGGTCTGCGCGGTACCACCGTCACGCTCGAGTTCGCCAGTGTCGGTGCGACCGAGAACCTCATCATGGCCTCTGTGCGCGCGAAGGGTACCACGGTTATCGACAATGCCGCCCGCGAGCCCGAGATCGTCGATCTCGCCAACATGCTCAACGAGATGGGCGCTAAGATTGTCGGCGCCGGTACGCCTGTCGTGACCATCGAGGGCGTGGAAGAGCTGCATCCCGTTACCCATCGCGTAGTGGGCGACCGCATCGAGGCCGGCACCTTTATCGTCGCCGGTGCGTTGATGGCCGACGATCGCGGTGTCGATGTCACGGGCTTTTGCCCCATTCACTTGGGCATGGTGCTCAAGAAGATGGAGCTTATGGGCATCGATTGCGAGCGTACCGACGACGGCGTCCATGTGAGCCGTGCCGAGCGTATCAAGCCGGTCGACATCCAGACGCTTCCGTTCCCCGGCTTCCCGACGGACATGCAGGCGCAGATTATGGTGCTCTCCGCCCTTGCCGACGGCAGTTCCGTTATTACCGAAAACATCTTCGAGAATCGCTTTATGTTTGCCTCTGAGCTGGTGCGCATGGGTGCCGACATTCGTATCGAGAGCCATCATGCCATGATTCATGGCGTCAAGGGCTTCTCGGGTGCACAGGTTACCTCGCCCGATCTGCGTGGCGGAGCGGCCCTCGTCGTAGCGGGCTTGATCGCCGACGGGACGACCGAGGTTTCGGCCATCCATCACATCAAGCGCGGCTACGAGCAGTTTGTCGAAAAGCTGCAGGCGCTCGGCGCGCATGTCGAGCATGCTACCGTCCCCGATCCCGTCATCTACTAATACAGGTTGCCTATGTTTAATAAAAAGCCCCTCGCGGATACCACCGCCCGAAGACCCTCAACTGGTGCACAGGCCAAGATCTACAGTCGCGATAACGTGGCTCGCTATTCCGAGCGCGCTCGCCAACGTCGTCGTAGCCACACGATTCGTCACGTCGCGCTCATTGTCGTGCTTGGCGTGCTGCTGAGTGCTACTACCGCTGCCGGCCTGTGGTTTGCCACCATTATGGGCAAGCTCGGCGATTCTAATGTCATTACCGACAATCTGCGTCGGGTTCTGGTTGACACCGATGAGGCAAAGGATCCGTTCTACGTGCTGCTTCTTGGCACCGACGGCCGTCCGGGCGAGGATACGTATCGCGCCGACTCGATTATCCTGGCACGCATCGACCCCACGCAAAAGCAGGCGACGCTCATTTCCGTTCCGCGCGACACCAAGGTCGAGTACAAGGGCGAGACCATGAAGATCAACGCCTGCCATACCGTGGGCGGCGCCGAGGCCATGGTCGAGGCGGTCAACGAGCTGTGCGGTGTTCAGATTTCCCACTATGCTGAGGTCAGCTTCGACGGTATGCAGGCGCTGATTGATTCGGTTGGCGGTATCGACATTAACGCAACCGATGATGTTGACGACCCCGAGCACCTGGATATTAAGATTACCGCTGGCCAGCAGCATATGGACGGTGCCACCGCCCTTACCTATGCCCGCTGCCGCTACACCTATGCCGACGGCGATTACACGCGCATGCGCCACCAGCGTCAGGTGCTTGGCGCCCTTGCCAACCAGATTCTCAATAACTTCGATGCCACGAAGATCTTTGGCCTGGTTAATTCGCTGTCCGATATGCTCGTAACCGATATGAGCGTTCAGGATATCGTGGCTACGGTCAACGCCATGCGCGGTATGGATGTCGACGGTATCTACTCGGCCAACCTGCCCTCGTATGCCGACGACAGTACCATGATCGACGGTGTGAGCTACGTCTTTGTCTACGAGGACGAGCTCAAGGAAATGATGGAGCGCGTCGATGCCGGCAAGGATCCCAAGGGTCCCAACACCATGGGTCTTTCCGACGGTTCCAGCTCTACGATCGGCGACCTGAACAACAACACGTCTGACGACTACGCAAACGGTACCGCAACCTCATCGGTCAGCTCTGACGATTCCGATGACTCAAGCGATTCGAGCGATTCGGACTACTACGAAGAGCCCACCGGCGACGGCAACGGCTACGAGGCCAACTACTAGAGTTACGCGGTTTTACCAAACCGCGTAACCACTCGACGCTGCAAGCCCGCCAGAGCGGCAATCTGCCTTTCAACTTCGGCGGCATGACCAGAAGGTCAATGCCGCCTTGTTTCAAGGCACCTTGCTCGCTCTGGCGGGCTTTCGCTGTCTGCGCCAAAACATCGGCGTTGTTATGGGTAGTCATTGGGGACGTTCTTAAATGACTAGTCGAAAGGGACACTCTTGCGCCAGATCTGCCGGCCCCACGCTGGGCTCGTCCTGTGCTTTACTAAGATAAAGTGAACGTGTAGATTCGTAACCCATTCGCAACCGTTCTATGGCACGATGTTGAACGAATGTATGCTATGCGCCCAAATCTTTTGGGCAGAGTGGGAGACAGTATGGTCAAGCTGTACGAGGATGGCATCTACCTGCGCGGCGGCAGCGAGGTTGTGCCTGCGGCCGAGGCCGCTGAGCGCGGCATTACGCAGACGCCCGAGGATGCCAAGCGCGGCACCATCGCGTATTCGATCCTTCAGGCACACAATACGTCCGGCGACCCCGAGGCGCTCAAGATTCGCTTCGATGCCATGGCGAGCCACGACATCACCTTTGTCGGCATCATCCAGACGGCGCGCGCTTCGGGCATGGAGCAGTTCCCGCTGCCTTACGTGCTCACCAACTGCCATAACTCGCTGTGCGCCGTGGGCGGCACCATCAACGAGGACGACCACGTCTTTGGTCTTTCCGCGGCCAAGAAGTACGGCGGTATCTTCGTCCCGCCGCACATCGCCGTCATCCACTCCTTTATGCGTGAGAACTTCGCCGGCTGCGGCAAGATGATCCTGGGTTCCGACTCGCACACCCGCTACGGCGCTCTGGGCACCATGGCCGTGGGCGAGGGCGGCGGCGAGCTGGCAAAGCAGCTGCTGCGCGACACCTACGACGTTGCCTATCCCGGCGTCGTTGCCATCTACCTCACGGGCGCCCCGCGTCCCGGCATCGGCCCGCACGACGTGGCGCTCGCCATCATCCGCGCCGTCTTTGCCAAGGGCTACGTCAAGAACAAGGTCATGGAGTTTGTGGGCCCGGGCATCGCGAGCATGACGACCGATTACCGCAACGGCGTTGACGTCATGACCACCGAGACCACCTGCCTGTCGAGTATCTGGGCTACCGACGAGGACACGCACGCATTCTTGACCATGCACGGCCGCGGCGACGACTACCGCGAGCTCAAGCCCGCCGATGTCGCCTACTATGACGGCTGCGTCGAGGTCGACCTGTCGAGCATCAAGCCCATGATCGCGCTGCCGTTCCATCCTTCTAACGGCTTTGAGATTGACGAGCTCAATGAGAACCTCGAGGACATCCTGCATGAGGTCGAGCTCGAGGCCGCCAAGATCGGCGAGGGTAAGACGCACTTTAGCCTGCTCGACAAGATCGTCGACGGCAAGCTGCACGTGCAGCAGGGCGTCATCGCCGGCTGCTCGGGCGGCAACTACGACTCCGTGGTCCAGGCTGCCCGCGTGCTTAAGGGCGCCAACACCGGCTGCGGCGAGTTCTCGCTGTCGGTCTATCCTACAAGCCAGCCCGTGGCGCTCGAACTTACGCGCCGTGGCTATATCTACGACCTCATGGAGGCCGGCGCGATCGTGCGCACGGCGTTCTGCGGTCCGTGCTTTGGCGCCGGCGACACGCCCGCCAACAACGGCCTGTCCATCCGCCACACCACGCGCAACTTCCCCAACCGCGAGGGTTCCAAGCCGGGTAATGGCCAGCTGAGCGCCGTGGCCCTGATGGACGCCCGCTCCATTGCGGCGACGGCTGCCAACGGCGGCGTCCTGACGCCGGCGACCGACCTGCCCGAGGAGACTTGGGACGAGGGCTGCGAGTACGCCTTTGACGACGCGCCGTACAAGAAGCGCGTGTACTGGGGCTTTGGCAAGGCTGAGCCGGCCGACGAGCTGGTCGAGGGCCCCAACATCAAGCCGTGGCCCGCGATGGAGCCTCTCGGCGACGACATCCTGCTCAAGGTGTGCTCCAAGATCATGGACCCGGTCACTACGACCGACGAGCTCATTCCCTCGGGCGAGACGAGCTCCTTCCGCTCCAACCCGCTGGGTCTGGCCGAGTTTACGCTCAGCCGTCGCGACCCTGCCTACGTGGGCCGCTCCAAGGAGGTCGACGCGGTGGAAAAGCGCCGCGTTGCCGGCGAGGCAGCGGGCGACCTGGTGGCACTCGATGCCGAGCTTGCCAGCGTGTTTGAGGCGCTGACCGGCGCGGGTGTCGCGGCCGATGCCAAGGCGACTGAGTACGGCTCCATGCTCTATGCCAAGAAGCCCGGTGACGGTTCTGCCCGCGAGCAGGCCGCGAGCTGCCAGCGCGTAATTGGCGGCCTGGCCAACATCGTCCACGAGTACGCCACCAAGCGCTATCGCTCCAACGTGATGAACTGGGGTATGGTGCCCTTCCAGATGGAGGCCGAGCCCAGTTTTGAGGTGGGCGACTACGTCTTTGTGCCGGGTATCCGTGCCGCGCTCGACGGCGACCTAAAGGACATCGCCGCCTACGTGGTGCGCGCCGACGGTGCGGTCGAGCAGATTGAGCTCTACATTGCCGATATGACGGCAGAGGAGCGTGCCATCGTCAAGGCCGGCTGCCTGATCAACTACAACAAGTTCAAGGCCGCTGCCGAGTAACTCTGCTGTACGCCCCGGACACACCTTTCCCTCGTGCTCACGCGCTTCGCGAGGGTCGCCCGAGGGAAAGGTGTGGCAGGGGCTACCGCGACGTTCTCGTTGGGTCTTGAGGGGCGCTAATAATTGACCGGGACCACCACAAAGTTGCCTGCCCGGCTGGTCCTTATTTCGATGGGGTCCAGGTTATTTCATCGTCAAATAGCCAAGTGCGTGCCGAGCCACTGTTGCGCGCTGTCTGCGGATCGGGCTCGCAGGTTTGTTCGTAGGCATCCTCGGTACACCGATCCATAATATCGACGACTGCCGTCTGGTCGCCCTCCATGACGTAGATTACGTCGCCATCCGAGATATAGACCCCCGGTCCTTCATTGTCCACGCAGCCGGGGTCGTATGAGACGTTGCACAATTTGCTCCCGTTTGCCGCATCGAGCTCAAGGGTCGAATAATATCCGCCAACCATTTGGCCATTCTTGGCTCGATATATTGCGGCGCCGTACCACCGCTTAAACGTCTTGCCTTTGAGTAAACTGGTTGCCTTGCCGATAAGCTGCTCATCTTTGGTGTAGCGTCTGGCCCCAAGTTCGATGCGGGGATAGTTGCTGACACCAAGCGCTGCGGGCGTACCGTCAAAATCGACGGTGACCGAATCGGGTTTGACGATATCGGTGAGGACCTCGATGGGATAGCTTACGGTCTCAACCGCCGCCTGCGTCGCAGAGGCGGGGAGAAATGCGAGATAGATAATTCCTACGCCGACTGCGGTAATCGCAAACGCTAAGACGAGCAGGCCGATATAGGTGGAGCGTTTCACGGCGGGTACCTCGCAAACAGTATGCATTCATTAAGATAAGTGATACCAGCTTACGACAATCTTCAAAAGAAAGCGATCGATCGAAATGACGGGGTGAAAAGGCCCTATTGGGCTTCGATTTGACCTCTAATAGAAATATTTGCCCCACTCATTCTGGGCGTGAGGTCAATAATTGAGTCCACGAGTTTTGAGCGATACTCTTCTCACTAAACTCACTATTTTCACTATAAGCACTATAAATATGATAGGGGGACGACGAGAACAATGTGACGTGCGATAGCTAAGCCGTTTAAGCCGGACTCTGACCTTGAATCTCTGCCTCTATCTGTGCGAACGGGCTATTGTCGGTTCTCGATTCCATCGCTGCGTTTTCGTTGGGTCTTGAGGGACGCTAATAAATGGACTTGCTTGATGCCACCTCTGTTAATGGGGCGGCTTCTTTTTGTCGAAAACCACCACATTGGGAACAGGCACCTTTGTGGTGGTTCTCGGTTTGTCTCGACTTGTAACATCTTGGCCGCTAAAAGTGGGCTTGGTGTTACAGATTTAGATTTTCGATTCGGGCGTCTTCTGTTCGTCTCGATTTGTAACAGATGGAGCTCTATTTGCCGAGTAGATGTTATAGATTGAGACAAACGGGCGCCGTTGGCCATTTCATCTTGATTTGTAACATCTGGAGCCATAAACAGTCGCTAGATGTTACAGATTGAGATAGTAAGGGGACGAGGCCGCAGCGGGTGAGCGCACCTGCTCCCTATCTTTCAATCACTCAGAAAATCTTATATATAGAGACTTAGATTTGTGTATA
>URFE01000108.1:0-6901 GCA_900546965.1 uncultured Collinsella sp. | reverse complement strand
ACGGGGCACGGCTGGTGGCTGCGGCCGGTCGCACTCCTGCACATGTCGAGGAATTTTGCCGAGCGTTTTCGATCGATGCTGCGCATGGCCATGCCTCGGTCGACAATAACGGCGACGCGGCTTATGGCGCGCTGATTGCCGACCCCGATGTCGACGCAATCTACTTGGCTCTTCCGCATGGCATGCATACGCGTTGGGCCTGTCGCGCGCTGCGCGCCGGAAAGGCCGTGCTGTGCGAAAAGCCGGCCGTTTTGAGTGAGGAAGAGGCTCTCTCGATTGCCTCCATCTCTCGCGAGCGCGGCGTGCTGTTTATGGAGGCGATGAAGAATCGGTTTTGCCCGATGCGCACTCGCGTGAAGGACTTGCTTGCGTCGGGTGAGCTTGGCCGTATTGTCTCGATTGAAAGCGTGCAAAAGCTCGATTACGGCGAGTCTCCTTCGGGCTATCTGCTTGATCCGTTGCAGGGCGGCTGTCTATATGACATGGGCTGCTATGCGGTTGGTTGGTTTGAGGATTTGCTCGCGGGCGCGTGCGAGGTTTCGTCCCGTGAAGTTCGCTGGCGTGACGTATCGGGCGGTCGCGTCGATTGGGCCGACGAGATCCATATGAGCGTCGGCGGTATACCCATTCATATGGTGTGCGACGGCAAAGCAACATATGAAAGCCGCTTAACGATTGCCTGTGAGCGGGGTTCGTTGGAAATCGAGCGTCTCCATCGCCCCGAGCTCGCCCATGTGAAGTACTCCGACGGGCGAACGCTCGAAATAAATGCCCCGTTTGAGGTCGATGATTTCTACGGCGAAATCCAGCATGCGACGCAGCTCATTCAGGCGGGGAAACTCGAAAGCCCCATCATGTCCCTAGCCGCCACGCAGCGCTGCGCGCACATCATCGATGCAATCCGTCTAGCCCTCTAGGACTTGGCGCTGACGCGTAGGGGATCATGACGCCGGCGCCCGTGGTGCCTGGCGGCCCACATCTCTGATGCCCCTTTTATAACTTGCGGTGGAATACGGTCTGTTTGCGCCAAAATAAGGCACCAATAGACCGTATTTCACCGCAACTGATGAGGGGGAGTTGGAGATGCTGACGATCGGGTGCCATCTTTCGACGACGAAGGGCTATCGGGCGATGGGGGAGACGGCGTTGTCCATTGGCGCCAATACCTTTGCGTTCTTTACGCGCAACCCGCGCGGTGGCAAGGCAAAAGACCTTGACATGGATGACGTGGCGGCTCTGCGCGAGCTTATGGCGCAAAACGACTTTGGACCGCTGGTGGCGCATGCCCCGTATACCTATAACCCCTGCTCCGCTAAGGAGCGGGCGCGCGAGTTTGCCCTGGAGGCCATGGCCGAGGATCTGCAGCGCATGGAAGCGCTGCCCGGCAACTACTACAATTTTCATCCCGGTGCGCATGTGGGACAGGGGGCAGACGTCGGCATTCAGATGATTGTCGACACGCTGTGCCAGGTGATGTTTGAGGGACAGCAGACGACGGTATTGCTTGAGACCATGGCAGGCAAGGGCACCGAGGTGGGCCGTAGCTTTGAAGAACTGGCGTGCGTTATCGAGGGCGTTGCCGCCAAGTGCCCAGAGCTGTCCGATAAGCTGGGCGTTTGTTTGGACACCTGCCATGTGAGCGATGCCGGCTACGACATCATCCATGATCTGGACGGCGTACTCGACGAGTTCGACCGCGTGGTGGGTATCGATCGCTTGCATGCCGTACACATCAACGATTCGAAGAACCCTTGTGGCGCCCATAAAGATCGTCACGAGTGCATCGGCAAGGGATACCTTGGCAGCGAGGAATTTGGTGGCGGTATGCAGGTTATGCAGAATATTGTATCGAATGGCCGTTTGTGTTCGCTGCCGTTTATTTTGGAGACTCCGAACGAACTTGCAGGTTATGCAGCTGAAATTAGATTATTAAGGTCATTGCAGCAGTAATGACTGTCACAAAGTAGAGTATTCCATTCACGTTATGGGTTTGTTTCAATCAGTTTTCTCATTGCAGATTCGTAATTCCAGGTGCATAATAGCCAACAGTTTTTGCAGGCCTCTGAATCAAACGAGGTCACCGGAAGGAGACTGATTATGAAGCTCAAGAAGCTTGGCGCATTTGCCGCCACGGGTGCCATGGCGCTCGCCCTCGCACTGACGGGCTGCGGCTCGTCCAACGCCACCTCTGGTTCTGATGCCGGTTCCAGCAGCTCTGACGACGCTAAGGTCGAGAAGGTCGACGGCTCCAAGGAGTATGCGCTCGTCAAGGACGGTACGCTCACCGTCGGCACCTCTGCCGAGTACGCTCCGTTTGAGTACAAAGATGACAACGGCGATTATCAGGGCTTTGACCTTGAGCTCATCAAGGCCATCGGCGACAAGCTGGGCCTGGATGTCGAGTATGTCAACAATGACTTTGACACGCTGGTTCCGGGCGTCGCTTCGGGCGCCAAGTATGACGTTTCCATCGCGGCTATCACCGACACGCCCGAGCGTGAGAAGGAAGTCACTTTCTCTGATTCCTACTACATGGACGATCAGGCTATTGTGACCAAGGTCGATAACACCGACATCACGGCCGACAACTACAGCGAGAAGCTCAACAACGCTGACGCTACCATCATCGTCCAGTCTGGCTCGACCGCCGAGGCCTTTGCCCAGGAGAACTTCCCCAAGGCCAAGATTGTCCCCTACAAGGACGCTACCGAGTGCTTTAGCGCTCTGCAGTCCGATAAGGGCGACGCTGTAGTCACCAACCGCTCCGTTGCCAGCCAGCTGACCGCCGAGCAGTTCAACACCTGCCAGACCATCAAGCAGATTAGCACCGGCGAGGAGTACGCCATTGCCATCAACCAGGGCAACACCAAGCTCAAGGATGACATCAACCAGGCCATCAAGGACCTGACCGACGACGGTACCGTCGACGCCCTCATGGCTAAGTACAACATCAAGTAAAATAACTACTTGATTGCGCGCGGGCCCTTTCCGTTTTGCGGAGAGGGCCTTTGCGCTTCTCTTGACGGAGAGCGTTTCCGTCTCGTTTTGCCGGCAACTTCTACGATAGGAGCCACCTTGTCTCGACTGAACAAAGGGGCCGCGGAGCAGCGTTTTCCACTGCCCGCCTTGCTCCAAAAGCTAGTCTGCGTCATGGCCGTGGCGCTCGCGCTGGTGTGCTCGGGGGCATATGCGCCCACGACCGCCCAGGCGCTTGAGACCGCAAAGATTACCGCCCGACCCAACACCGGTTCGGGCAGCGATGTGGTCGGCGGCACCGAGACGCGCATTACCTGGGAAGTTCAGGCCGATGCCGACGAGGAGCTGAGCGGTCTTTCTTTGACGTTTGTCGACGGCACGACATTTGGTACCGATGACACGCGATTGACGATGCTCTCGGGCGAGGACCTCATGGATCGTACGCCCATGAAACCCACGTGCACGGCTGATGGTCAGACGCTCAAGATCGACTTTGGCGAGACGACGCCTGCCGGCGGCTTTTTCCGTGTCGAGGTTTACGGCGTGACGTTTCCCGTTGAGGGCGGCGATGAGGCCTTTAGCGGCACCTATACGCTCGCCGACGGTTCGACCAAGAAGATTTCAAAAATTCCTTCCGTCGAGATCAAGGGCGTGACGGCCTTCGATAACTTCCTGGCCGATCTTAAGGAGCAGCCGTGGGTCGAGGCCTGGAACTCCAATATGTTCCTGCGCCTGTTCTTGAACCCGGTCATTTTGGTCCAGAGCCTGCCGATCGTCTTTAAGGGCTTCCTTATGTCGCTTTCGATCGTGCTTGTGGCGTTTCCGCTGGCAATTCCCTTCGGTTTTGCCCTGTCGCTCATGCGCATCTCCAAGTCGCGCATCCTGCGCTGCCTCGCCGGCATCTACGTGAATATCATTCGCGGTACGCCGGCGTTCCTGCAGATCTATATCGCGTTCTTCGGTCTGCCGTTGGCCGGCGTCAAGGTGGACGACTATGTCTTGGGCGTTATCGTCATGGCCATGAACTCGTCTGCCTATCTGTGTGAGATCTTCCGCGCCGGTATTCAATCGATCCCCAAGGGCCAAAACGAGGCTGCTCGCTCTCTGGGCATGAATGCCTTCCAGACGCTGCTCTACGTTATGATTCCGCAGACGTTCCGCAATGTTTTGCCTACGCTGACCAGCGAGTTTATCTTGCTTTACAAGGATACGTCGCTGCTTGCGGCCGTGGGCGTGGTCGAGATCGTCATGAACGCCCGCACCATCGTGGCCACGACGGGCTCTATCACGCCGTATGTGGTTGCCGCCCTGTTCTATCTGGTCATTACCCTGCCGCTTGCGCGCTTGGTGAGCGGTCTTGAGGCGAGGCTGTTGGGTACGGCCGAAACAAAAAAGAAGCGTCCCACCAAGAGCGCCGGACAGGTCGTCGCGACGCCCGCCGACCACATCGCCGGTTTGTAAGGAGGTTCTATCATGAGCGAAACCAATAACTCGAACGAGGTCGTCGTCAGCATCAAGAACCTCCAGAAGGCCTTTGGCGACAACGTGGTCCTGCGCGATATCGATCTGGATGTGCATAAGGGCGAGGTCGTCGTAGTTTTGGGCCCCTCGGGCTCGGGAAAGTCGACGATGCTTCGCTGCATCAACCGTCTGGAGCATCCCACGAGCGGCTCGATTATCGTCGAGGGTGTGGACGTGTGCGCCAAGGGCGTCGACCTTAACAAGGTGCGCACGCATCTGGGTATGGTGTTCCAGCAGTTCAATTTGTTCCCGCACCTCTCAGTCAAAAAGAACGTCATGCTCGCGCAGCAGAAGGTGCTCAAGCGCAGCAAGGAAGAGGCCGAGAAGATCGCCGTCGAGGAGCTGACCAAGGTCGGTCTTGCCGAGCGTATCGACTTTATGCCGAGCCAGCTCTCGGGCGGCCAGCAGCAGCGCGTTGCCATCGCCCGCGCCCTGTCGATGAACCCGCACGTCATGCTCTTTGACGAGGCCACCTCGGCGCTCGACCCTGAGCTCGTGCGCGACGTCTTGGGTGTCATGCGCGACCTGGCACGTGACGGTATGACCATGATCGTGGTGACGCACGAGATGGGCTTTGCCCGCGACGTCGCCGACCGTGTCGTCTTTATGGACGGTGGCGTCATTGTGGAAGAGGGTACGCCGAGCGAGGTCTTCGACCACCCCAAAAGCGAGCGCACCAAGGCGTTCTTGGGCAATATCTCGTAGCCGGTTGATGTAACTGCCGTTATAAAAGAGCGGGGGCTGGACTTGAATCCAGCCCCCGCTCTTTTGTAGGGATGGGGATGCGCTTTGATGCGGGCTTTTTTTGGAGGTCCTGGGTTCGTTACGCGAGCTCGGCTCCGAGGGCCTTGCAAGCGGTCTCGCCCTCATCGTCGGGCGCGTCGTAGCAGATGGTGGAGTCCACGACGTTGACGCCCGCCTCGTCGGCATCGGCCTTCCAGTTGTCCATCCACTCGCCCTCGGCCCACGAGTAGGAGCCAAAAAGGACGACCTTCTTGCCGCCGAGAGTCTCCTTGACCTCGTCCCACATCGGCTGGAACTCATCGTACTCGAGTTCCTCGGAGCCCATGGCGGGGCAGCCGAAGGCGAAGGCATCATATTCGGCGGCCTTGTCGGCAGAGAAGTCGGCGCAGGGGATGACCTCGGTCTCGGCACCGGCATCGGTTGCACCTTCGGCAACGAAGTTTGCCATGACCTCGGTGTTGCCTGTACCGCTCCAGTAGACGACGGCGATCTTGCTCATGTTGAGTCCTTTCAGTTGTGCGGCAGGTTGCCGCGGCTTCTATGTTCTATCGGGTTGCCTGGGCAAGTTGCGCCAGGCTGCAGCCCTGCTGATAGACAAAGGTGAGGTATTGAGTGCAAGCGCGGTAGGCGTCAAACATCGCAAGCGCTTGCTCGACATTCGTGTAGACCTTCCAAGCTCCAAAGACCTTGTAGTTCTCGCCGCGCTGGGCGATAAACTCGTGCACGTCGTCGTAGGGATATCCGAGGAAGTAGCCTATTTCGTGCGGAAACTCGCAGGTGCAGTTGTTGCTGCAGCTAGCTTGCTGGGGTAGTGCGCATCGAGTCTGGCTACAGGCGCATTCCGCGACGTTATTGCTCGCGAGCGTGATGCGTGATGCCAAATGCACAAGGCATGTCGAAAGGTCTCTCGTGTCGTAGCCTTCCGAGGCGAGCGCCGTTTGGGCGCGAGGGTCTGCGAAATAGGTGGTGAGGCTTTTGGCTCGGTACATATACACGAGCGCTCCGCAGGGCCGCCAGACCAAAACACTCAGGTGGATACCGAACGGGTCAAGCTCGCGATTGCACTGGGCGATAACGTTGAGCAGGCGTGCTCGGCGCTCTGCGATGGTTTCGGTTGCGACCGAGCCGTCCCCGTGGGCGTAGGTGCCTGGATAGGTAAAGAGCGATGCCGGCTTGATGCCCGCGAGCGTGGGAGAGCAGTTGCGCACGACTGCTGCCTGAAACGTTGGGATGTCTATGGTTCGAGTCACGGTGCTCCTTACGGATCTAAACTGTTAGCCTAGGAAAACTTATACACAAAAGTAAGCCATGGTCAACAAAAAAGTTTGAAGCGGGAAACTAATTGACCGAACGGACATGATTTTGGGTTAAGATGGGGACACCCCATGGGGGTATCTAGATAGGGCTACTTGAAAGGGGAACGCATGAGTGACTTGCTCAACCCTGCGAATCTCATCGTGCTGGCCGTCATTGCCGTCGGTATGTTTTTTGGACTGCGTCGCATTGCCGCTTCGACACACGGGAAGAGCTGCTGCAGCGATGGCGCGAGCGGTAAGAAGGCCAAGAAGGTAGTGGTTGCGGATACCGATCCGTCCCACTACCCCTATAGCGACTGTCTCTTATACACATCTGACGCTGCCGACGACTTAATAGGTGTAGA
>URFE01000107.1:0-6910 GCA_900546965.1 uncultured Collinsella sp. | reverse complement strand
AATGGTGCGGGCGAAAGGACTTGAACCTTCATGGGGTTGCCCCCATACGGACCTGAACCGTACGCGTCTGCCAATTCCGCCACGCCCGCGTGCAGGAATTAGAATAACGGAGCGCCATCGCGAACGCAAGAACTATTTTTGAAAAAGTTTGCAGGCATTTTCCCAAGCTGCTCGCGCGATTGCCTCAGCATCCTCGCCGGTACGATCGACACGGTCGTTGACCAGCGTGTTTGCCGTAATGGAGATCATTGCGGGCTCGCATTCAAGACCGCGGATGGGCTCCGGAGCCATATACGGGCAATCCGTCTCGAACAAAATTCGATCGAGTGGGGTTGCCGCAAATGCCTCGCGCACATCGTCGTTGCGCTTAAAGGTGGCCGCACCGCCATAGGCGATATAGCAGCCCAAATCCACAAAGCGCTCCATCGTGGCGCGGTCCTCGCCAAAACAGTGCAGCACACAACCAGCCTGGGGCACACCCACCTCGCGCAGTACGTTGTACGCATCAACGTGCGAGGTGCGCTCCCCATCCGAGTCCTCGTGACGCAGGTGCAGCTCCACCGGCACATTGCGGCGCACGGCAAGCTCGAGCTGGCGCGCCATGCAATCAATCTGCACGTTATGGGGTGCCGGCGCGATATCGTCGTCATAGTCCATGTGATAGTCCAGGCCGATTTCGCCAATACCGGCGCATAAGGGGTCATCAAGTGCCGCAACGACCTGTGCATGAACGTCGTCGGTATAGTCCGGCGCGCCATACGGATGCACGCCGGCAAGATACTTGATCTGCGGGATATCCTGCATCGGAAGAATCTCGCGCACCAGCCAGTCGCTATAGTCCGCCACGCTGCGCTTGTCGGCAATGGGGTCGAACATCGTCACCAACAGGTCGACGCCCGCGGCTTTGGCGTGCACGAGCGTCTCGGGCACATCCTTGCCCCAAAACGAAAGCAGATGTGCATGCGTGTCGGCAAGCGGCGCCAAGGGCACGGGACAAGCAACCGTCTTCTTTTTCTTGGTAAACGTCACGCGTTCGGCATTAGGCGTCATGGATTAGCTCCCGGGCCAGACGGACAAAGTCGGCAACATCGAGCGTCTCGGCGCGCGTGGTGGGTGCGATACCGCAAACCTCAAAAGCGGCATCGAGCACGTCCTGGGCAAAACCGTTGGCGCTCATGGAATTTCGGATGGTCTTGCGCCGCTGAGCAAATGCAGCGTCGATCACACGAGCCACGAACTCGCGATCGAGCCCCTCGGGCACCACGCCGTCAACACGGTCGATACGCACGACGGCCGAGTCCACGTGCGGCGCTGGCATAAAGCAACGCGGCGGCACCTCAAAGCGACCCGTCACCTGCGCATACAGGCCGAGCTTTGCCGTATAGCCGCCATAGGTCTTGTTGCCCGGCACTGCGGCAATGCGATCGGCAACCTCCTTTTGCACCATGACGACGGCGCGCTTGAGCGCGGGCATCGTCTGGAAGAACTGCAGGATGATTGTCGCCGCCACGTTATAGGGCAAGTTCGCGACAAACACCGTGGGTTCACCACCGGCGGCCTGCTCAATCTGCTCCGGCGTCACTTTGAGCGCGTCGCCCATGATAAAGCGGAAGTTGGCATAGTCGGCGGCATGGGCGTCGAGCACCGGTTCGAGCTCGGGATCTGCTTCGATCGACGTGACGCACGCCGCCTCCTGCAACAGCGCAAGCGTGAGCGTGCCAACGCCCGGACCAACCTCGAGCACGCGCTCATCGCCCGCAAGCTCGGCAAGCTCGCAAATGCGCTCGATCACATGGTTGTCGATCAGGAAGTTCTGGCCCAGGCGATGCTTGGTCGCAAGGCCAAACTCCTCCAGCAGCTCCCTTGTTGCCGTGGGGTTTGCCAAAGGCGAAGTTGTCATAGTTGCCTCCTTAGCATGATGGCGGCGTCTTGAAACGAAAGGGCATGGACCGTGGCGGCCATGCCCTTACATCTAAACAGCAAATTGCCGATATGGCGCGCCGCGTCTTAGCCCAGACGCGGGAACAGCGGCTCGCCCTTCTCGACAGGCTGACCGCCGGCAAGCAGGCCCCAAGCGCAAATGCCCTTGAGGTCGTCGGTCGCGGCCTCGTCCTCGCAGGACAGGCGGCGCAGGGCCTCGGCAGAGGTCTGAGGCATGAGCGGCATCAGCAGGTGGGCGGCAATGCGGATGGCCTCGAGCAGGTTGTAGATCACAAACGCCAGCTCGTCAGCCTTGGCCTCGTCCTTGGCAAGTGCCCAAGGCTCAGAGTCCTCGATGTAGTGGTTGGCGGCATGGATGAGCTCCATGACCTCGTCCTTGGCTCCGCCGTAATCGAGCACGTCCACCTTGGCCATGTAGCGCTCGACCAGACCATCGGCGATCTTTGCCAGCGGGTTGTCGAACGCATCGAACGATGCGGGCTTGGCGGGCGCGCAACCATCAAAGTACTTGCCGCTCATGTTGAGCGAACGCGAGATAAGGTTGCCCCAGCTGTTGGCCAGGTCGGCGTTGTAGACCTGCTCCATGCGATCGAAGCTGATGGCACCGTCGGTGCCGGGGACGACGTCGGTCATGAAGTAATAGCGATAGCCCTCGACGCCCAGCATGTCGATAACGTCCTGCGGAGCGATGGCGTTGCCGCGGCTCTTGGACATCTTCTCGGCCTTGCCGGTCTCGGCATTGCGCACGGTCAGGAAGCCGTGGGCAAAGACGTGCTCGGGCAGGGCCTCGCCAATGGCCATGAGCATGGCGGGCCAAATGACGCAGTGGAAGCGGATGATGTCCTTACCCACGATGTGGAACTGCGCGGGCCAACGATAGGCCAGTTCGGCACGCGCCTCGTCGGTGTCGACGCCGTAGCCGACGGCCGTCATATAGTTGAGCAGCGCATCGAACCACACGTAGGTCACGTGGCCCTCGTCAAACGGGACCTGAATGCCCCAGTCAAAGCTCGTGCGGCTCACGGAAAGGTCGTTAAGGCCGCCCTCGACAAAGCTGCGCACCTCGTTCATGCGGAACGCAGGCTCGACAAAGTCGGGGTGCTCGTCGTAAAGCTTGAGCAGCTTGTCCTGGAAGGCGGAAAGCTTAAAGAAGTAGGACTCCTCCTGCACGCGCTCAAGCGGACGGTGGCAGTCGGGGCACAGGTGCTGGCCGACGCTGCCGTACTCCTCGTCGCCCTTCTGGACCTGCGTATCGGTGAAGTAGGTCTCGTCAGGCACGCAATACCAGCCGTCGTAGCTGCCCTTATACAGGTAACCGGACTCCTTCATGCGCTCCCACAGGTACTGCACGGCATGATGCTGGCGCGGCTCGGTGGTGCGAATGAAGTCATCGTTGGAAATCTCGAGCTTGCTCCAAAGCTCCTTGAAATGCGGAGCCTGGCTGTCGGTCCACTCCTGCGGCGTCATGCCATGCTTGGCTGCGGCCTCGGCGACCTTCTCGCCGTGCTCGTCCATGCCGGTCAGGAACTTGACGTTATAGCCAGCGGAGCGGCGATAGCGAGCCTGAACGTCGGCGATGATGGTGGAATAAGCCGTGCCCAGGTGCGGATCGGCGTTGACGTAGTAGATGGGCGTCGTGATAAAGAACGAAGGCTTGCTTTGATCCATGGGGTTTGTCCTCCAGAAAAACGTTGCATACAGGGGATGATTCTAGCGCAAGGGCTGGATATCCTCCATCTATTGCATATCGAGCACCATGGCATAGACATCGCGCTTGCGGCGCGAATACTTCTGAGACAGGCGCTTGGCCACCGCAGAGGCGGGCTCCCCCTCCTCGAGCGCGGAGCGGATATCCTCGCACAGGGCCTCGTCGGGATCCGCTGCCGCGGCGCCAACCGGCACGATACCGGCCTCCTCATCCTCGCTCGGCGGCGCGATGACCAGCGCAATCTCGCCCTTTACCTCGCCGCGAGCACGCAGCTCCTCGGCGAGCTGGGCAGCAGGCCCGCGCAAGACCTCCTCGTGCAGCTTGGTGAGTTCGCGGCAGACGGCAACCTCACGCTGGGGAAAGACCTCCGCCACGGCCTCGAGCGTCGCCACGATGCGGTGTGGAGACTCGTAGAAGATGAGCGCGCCGGGCACTACGGCAAGGCGCTGCAAACGGCGCACGCGGTCGCCGTGCTTTCGGCCCAAAAAGCCCTCGAAGAAAAAATGCTCGCAGGGAATGCCGGACGAAACGAGCGCCGTGACGCAAGCAGAGGGCCCGGGGATAACTTCGACGGTCACATCGGCCTCACGCGCTGCCTCGACCAGCGCCTGGCCGGGGTCGGACACACTCGGCATGCCGGCGTCCGAGGCAAAGGCGAGGGTCTCCCCCGTCAGCAGACGGTCGACCAGGCCGGCGGCGCGGCTGGCGATCACATTCTCGTCGCAACGGACAAGCGGCTTGGAAATGCCCAGATGCATCAGCAGCTTTGACGTCACACGCGTGTCTTCGCAGCAGATGGCATCGGCGGCGGCAAAGGCCTCGCCAACGCGCGGGGACAGGTCGCCCAGGTTGCCGATGGGCGTGCCGACCACATAGAGTTTGCCCGTATGGGCGCTGTTTTGCGTCATATCAACCTATTCAATCATGCCGCGCTCGAGCGTACCGAGTGCCGCGCGGGCGTCCCATGCTGCAATGCGCTTCTCGGTCTTCCACGTTTGGAAGAACCAACCGGCAGCCGGCGCAAACGAAGCCAGCTGGTTGGCGATAAACACGCGCTCGTAGGCATTGCGGCCCTCGGGCGTAACCGACGAGTTGGCAAAGATCGCCGCGCCCGACCATTCGCCCACCAGCACGGGGAACCCAGTCGAAATCGCTTCTTTAAGCTCGCGCTTGTTACGCGAAATCGCCGTCGTCAGCCCGCGGGGGCTCGTGATGTCGAGCGCGTACTCGTCGCGGTAATGGTACAGGTGAAGGTCCATGTAGACGTTCTTGTACTTGGCACCGCGCATAAAATGCTTCCACTCGCTGGGATGCCCCGAAGACGAGAAGACGACGATCTTATCCTCGGGCATATACGAACGGACGAGCTCGTAGGCATCGCGATAGAAATTGCGCAAGTAGTGGGCCGGAATTCCATCCGTCATGGTAAAGAGGCTCTTGCGGACGCTCATCTGCGGCGTGTCCAGCAGCTCAATGCCCAGCAGGCTCTCGGCCTCGCCGTAGCGATCGGCCAAGCGCTCGAGCACGTCGAGTGCGACATGACGGCCGTTGGTGGACGAATGCCACTCGGCAACAGTCTCCGGCGTGGTGGGCGAATCGTTGGAATCGCCCTGGCCACCGGGCACCGTCGCCAGATCGAGCAGCACGCGGATGTCGTACTTGGCAGCCCACTCAATTGCACGGTCGATGTAGTCGACAACCGAGATGTAGGACGCATCGGCCTCCTGCGAACCAAAGGCATACCAGGGCACCGGCAGACGCACGGCATTGAGACCGATCTGCGCCATGCGGCGAAAATCGTCCTCGCTCACAAACGTCTCGTAATGACGGCGCATGCGCTCGTTATAGGCGGCGGTGCCCATGGCCTCCTGCAGCTCGGCCGCATTGGATGCACCGGTCGCCGCGTATAGCGACGGGGTCACCCAAGGCTCGGGAATAAACCAGCCAGAGAGATTAACGCCGAGTATCCTCTCCATCACTGCCCCCTTCGGATCGTGCAGGCCAAACCTGCATCGTATTGCATAGGAAAAGTATCGTTTTGAGTATACCCGCGCGTGCGGACAGACGACCGAACGGTCTGTAAAGTGGCGCAAAAGCGGGAGGAATGTCTGGGGCGAGCGGGGTCAAGATGACGTACCGAGATGCGCATACACGCCGAGGGCAGGCGCCGGAAAGCGCATTCCATTCTTTCGCTCATTAATGGGATGCGCTTTCCGCGGGTCCACATAAAAGAAAAGGACCCCTTTGCAGAGGCCCTAGTCAATTCAAGGTGGCGGGGAAGGGAATCGCGTCCGCGCGCTGCGTGGACGGACCGCCGCGGCGCTTGCGCGCCTTGCGAGCTACGCTGGAAAACGCTTGCGCGTTTCCTCAGCTCCGCGCCCTCACGGGGTTCGATTCCATGCATGGTCCACATAAAAGAAAAGGACCCCTTTGCAGAGGTCCTAGTCAATTCAAGGTGGCGGGGAAGGGAATCGAACCCCTGACACGAGGATTTTCAGTCCTCTGCTCTACCAACTGAGCTACCCAGCCATTTGAGGTGTGCCTTGTTTCAAGGCTTGATTAGTATAACCAAGGACGCGCTCCGGTCAACCGAGAATTTGAAAAAAGTTTTTGAGCACGGCGCCAGCCACAAGGCCGACCCTATAGAACAGCACGTTAGAGACATCAACCCACCGCAAGAAGTTTTTCGCTCAAGGCTGCACGGGCAAACTCACTTGGCGTCATTCCTTCAGCCGCCGCCCGACGACGAATCGCCTCCTTCATCCCTAGGGGAATCTTGACCGATAGCGTTGCCGTCCCTTCGCTTGAGAGCGGAGGTCGCCCGTGCACGATCCCCCCAACGGTATGCTCGCCGTCCGGAAACCCGCCATGCTCGTACGACTCGCACCACGCGTCAATCATTTCATCCGTTACAACCTGACCATTGGCAGCCGTATACGCCTTGCTCATCATCGACCCCTCTGCCGAGCTTGCTCGATCTCTTGCCAGAATTTCTTCTGAACCGGAGACGGGGCATGAATAATGAGCCATCCACGAATTAGTTCGACTGCAACAAGTTCCACACTTCGACCATCTGGAAGCCATCCAATGGCAAGCCATCTCGGCGGCTCGTCCTCCGACTCGCGGCGAATGCACTCAGTAACCGCGAACCAGGCACCAAGCACTTGCTTTTCCGTCAAGTGTTTTTTGGCGTTGGGATGGATCTCAACATCCATGCATCTTCTCCTCCATCTTACCCAATTTCGTATGACGAAAGTCCGC
>URFE01000106.1:0-6960 GCA_900546965.1 uncultured Collinsella sp. | reverse complement strand
CGGGTGGTCTCGACAAACTCGTTCTTGCCGTAGCCATCGTCGGACACGATCAGATCGACATCGTGCGGATACCCCTCGATGGGATAGTGCAGCTTGGCGGGAATGCCGAGCGCGTTTAGGCGATTACGGAAGACGTCAGCGGCGGGCTGGCCAGCGTACTGGGTGATGACCACGGCCGCGACAGCAAAACCATTGCCGCGGAACAGGTCGACCAGGCGCAAAACGTCCTCGTCATAGGTAATGCCCAGGTCGCCACGGGCCTTATTCTTCTCGATGTGGTTTGCGTTGATCGCGATGATGACCTCAACGTCATCGGAAATGCTCTTGAGCATGCGGAATTTACTGTCCGGTTCAAAACCCGGCAGCACGCGACTCGCGTGATAGTCGTCAAACAGCTTGCCGCCAAACTCCAAATAGAGCTTGCCGCCAAACTGCGAGATGCGCTCCTTAATATGAGCGGCCTGCAGCTCGATATACTTCGCGTTGTCGAAACCCTGGCGCATGTATGGCTCCCGTCCCGTTTCCATTTAATGTCCTAGGCGATTATAACGGAGCAGACCCTCCCCCACGCACTTCCCCTGCACCAACAAAGGGAATGTCGCAGGTTGAGCATAAGTCAGCGAATGGGCACCAGTGCGGGCAAGCTGTCCCCCTGCACCAAAAATGGCAGTGCCGCAGGATGAGCATAAGTCAGCGAAAGCCCACCAGAGCGAGCAAGGTGACGTGAAAGAGGAGGGCATGGTGCAAAGTAACCTGACACCTTTGCACCAACAAGGGAAACGTCGCAGGTTGAGCATAAGTCAGCGAACGGGCTCCAGAGCGAACAAATTGTCATGAAAAGAGGCCGGCATAGACCTTTTGGTCATGCCGGCCTCTTTGAATGACAAGTTGTCGCTCTGGTGCCCGTGCAGCGTCGACCGGTTCCGCGGTTTGGTAAAACCGCGGAACAAAAAGCGCCCCCTCCCGCGCACGGAACGGGAGGGGGCTAAAGGTAGGAGTCTACCGGTGGGTTGACCCCACCGGACAGACGATGACCAGGTGATCCTCTACAGGATCGTCAAGGTTTCCGTGGGGTACCCGTTGGGTACTTAGAGCATCACGCAGGCGACGGTCAGGATAATGGCGCAGACGACGGAGAGCGCGACGATGAGCTTAAGGGCAAACTTGAGCCAGGTCGTCCACTCGATCTTGGCCAGGGCGAGACCGCCCATGATGGCGCCGGAGGTCGGGGTGAACAGGTTCACGACACCGATGGCAGAGGAGAAGATCATGACCATGACCTCAGGCGAGAAGCCGAGCTTAACAGCCAGCGGTCCCATGATGGGCATGGAGACGGTGGCCATACCGGAGGTCGAGGGGATCAGGAAGGACAGACCAAAGTAGACCAGGAAGCTCATGGGAGCGAAGATCACGCCGGACAGGCCAGCCAGGGCCTTGGCGGCAGCGTCAAGGACGTAGACGTCGAGGCCGGTGTTAGCCATGAGAACGGAGATACCACGTGCAAGGGCGATGACGAGAACAACGGACATCATGTCGGCAGCGCCGGTGATGAAGGTGTTAACGATCTGCTTCTCGGAAAGGCCACCGATGATACCGATCAGGACGGCCATGAGGAAGAACCAGGTGGAAGCCTCGTCGAAGTACCACTGGCCAATGGGCAGGCCGGTGATCAGGGCAGACCAGCCCTGGACGACGGCGTTACCGTCGGCATCGTAGACAGCGCCAGCGTCAAAGAAGTTGGCGACGCCCTCGTTGAGGTCAGCCAGCGGAATGAAGCCGACAATCATGACGACGAAGGTGAAGGCAAAGGCGATCAGAACACCCTTCTGACGACCGGTGAGCTTGACCTCCTTGTGGACCTCGGAAGCAGCCTTGCCGTGAGCCTCTTCGGCGTCCTTGAGCTCCTGCATCGAGAGGATGGTGGAGCCCTTGTCGGCCTTGACCTTCTTGGCATAGTTCATCACGAAGACGATGGACATGGCGGTGGTAACAATCCACAGGACGGCACCGAGGCCGATGATGATGGACTGATTCACGGCAATGTCAACGCCGGTCAGAGCGTCGACGGCAGCGCCGACGGCGAACGGGTTAACCGTGGAACCAAGGCAGCCGCAGCCAGCGCCGAGCAGGACGGTAGCGGCGCCGACCATGGGGTCGAAGCCAGCGGCCATCATGGTAGCGGCGAGCAGGGCGTAGAAGGGAACGGTCTCCTCGCACATGCCGTAGGTGGTACCACCGAGGGAGAAGATGAGCATCAGCACGGGAATGAGCATGATCTCGTTGCCCTTAAGCTTCTGCACCAGAACAGCAATGCCGTTGTCCAGGGCGCCGGTCTCGGTCATCATGCCGAGGAAGCCGCCGAGGATCATAACGAAGAGACAGACGGGCAGAGCGTCAGCGAAGCCCAGAATCGGGGCGGTGCAGAAATCGCTCAGACGGGCGGCAGTAACCTCGCCGCCGGACGTGCCGGAGACGATAACAGTAATCACTGCAACAATTGCCAGCAGAGCAAGAAGAATGGTGAACGATGAAGGCATACCGCGCTTTTTCTTAGCGGTCTCAGTCATAGTTCTCATCCCCCCTTCATAAATCATTTACTGATCTCGCCCGAAGCGGCTCTTCCGTGCCGTGCCTGCCGCTTGATGCGAGATTATTACCAGATAAAACCGCTCGGGGTGTGCAGCAATACACCCCGAGCGAGATGCTAGATGCTCTTACTTGAGCGTGGCGTACATGACAGCCTTGATGGTGTGCATGCGGTTCTCGGCCTCGTCGAAGACCTTGGAAGCGGGGCTCTCGAAGACCTCGTCGGTGACCTCCTGCTCGGTGATGCCGAACTGCTCGCACTTCTCGGCGCCAATGGTGGTGTTGGTGTCGTGGAAGCTGGGCAGGCAGTGCAGGAAGATAGCGCCCGGGTTGGCCATAGCCATGACCTCGGAGGTGACACGATACGGGGTGAGCTGAGCGATGCGCTCGGCCCAGACCTCGTCGGGCTCGCCCATGGAGACCCACACGTCGGTGTAGATAACGTCGGCACCGGTGACGCCGTCCTTGACGTCGGTGGTCAGCTTGATGGTGCAGCCGTTGGCCTCGGCGATGGGCTTGCAGGCCTCGATGACGTCGTCAGCGGGCATGCACTCCTCGGGGCCGCAGGCCACGAAGTTCATGCCGAGCTTGGAGCATACAACCATGAGGGAGCGAGCGACGTTGTTCTTGCAGTCGCCCATGAAGACGAGGGTCTTGCCCTTGATGTCGTAGTTGAAGTTCTCCTGGACGGTCAGGATATCGGCGAGCATCTGGGTGGGGTGCCACTCGGTGGTCAGGCCGTTCCACACGGGCACGCCGGACTTAGCAGCGAGCTCCTCGACGTCGTCCTGGGCAAAGCCACGGAACTCGATGCCGTCATACATGCGGCCGAGAACGCGGGCGGTGTCCTCGATGGACTCCTTCTTGCCCATCTGGGACGAACCGGGATCGAGGTAGGTGACGCCCATGCCCAGATCCATGCCGCCGACCTCGAAGGCGCAGCGGGTACGAGTGGAGGTCTTCTGGAAGAGCAGAACGATATTCTTGCCCTCGAGATAGCGGTGCGGAACGCCAGCGCGCTTCATATCCTTGAAGTTCTTGGAGAGCTTGAGCAGGTACTCGATCTCCTCGGTGGTGAGGTCGAGAAGCTTGAGGAAGCTACGGCCGGAGAGGTTAACACCCATGGTTTGATTCCTTTCGAAGAAATGAATTACGTAAGTATCAGTGTTGCCCGTTTAACGGGCGAAGCCGGTGCGGTTGTAGGGGGACCGCACCGGAAACGGAAAGACTTAGAGGTCCTCGCGCCAGAAGGGCATGCTCATGCAGCGCGGGCCGCCGCGGCCGCGGGAGAGCTCGGCGGAGGGCACGACGAGAAGGTCCAGGCCCTCCTTGTACAGCACGTCGTTGGTGACGGTGTTGCGGGCGTAGACGCAGATCTTGCCGGGCTCGACGCACAGGGTGTTGGAGCCGTCGTTCCACTGCTCGCGGGAGGCCGCGATCGGGTCGCCGCCGCCGCAGGGGATCAGCTTGACCTGGTCGACGCCGGTGGCGTCCTCCAGGACGTGCTCGAGGGTGTCCTCGATCAGGCGGATGTTCACGTCGCCCGGGTTCTTGCCGGCGGTCAGCTCGTAGACGCGCAGGGTGCCCATGATGGCGGGGTGGATCGTGAACTTATCGACGTCGATCTGGGTGAAGACCGTGTCGAGGTGCATGAAGGCGCGCGAGACCGGGATGTCGAAGGCCAGGATGCGCTCGACCTTGGAGTCGGAGTTCCAGAAGATGTTCTGGGCCATGACGTCGATCGCGGCGGCCTGGGTGCGCTGGGAGATGCCGACGGCGAGGGTCTTCTCGTTGATGTTCAGCACGTCGCCGCCCTCGGTGTGGAACTGGCAGTCGCGGCGGAAGTACAGCGAGACGTCCTTGTAGTCGGGGTGGTACTTGAAGACGTACTTGCCGTACAGGGTCTCGCGGTTGCGGGTGACCGAGTACATGCGGTTGAGGTTGACGCCCTCGCCGACGACCGCGAACGGGTCGCGGGTGAAGTAGAGGTTGGGCATCGGGTCGATGATCAGGTCGGACTCGGACTCGGAGTTGACCAGGGAGTCGAGGGTCGTGGAGGCCGTGAGGGGCATGTCGATCTCGGACTTGGTCATGCCGGCCATGGTCTTCTTGACGAACTCGAGGTTGTCCTCGATGGAGTCCAGCTTCTCGCGGACGATCTGCGGCATGTGCTGGCCGCGGATGCCGGCCTCGGCGATGTACTGGTCGGTGAACTCGGCGCGGGCGCCGGGGACCTGGTCGAACACCTCGGCGACGAGGTTCTCGAGATAGAGGACCTCCACGCCCTGGTCCCTCAGGATCTGGGCGAAGGTGTCGTGCTCCTGCTGCGCGACCTCCAGGAACGGGACGTCGTCGAACAGGAGTCGCTCGAGCTCGTCGGGCGGCAGGTTGAGGAGCTCGTCGCCGGGACGGTGCAGGCAGACCTTCCTGAGCTTGCCGATCTCGGAAGGCACGTGCAGACCTTTCGTCATGGCCTCCTACCTTTCTTTCGGGCCTTTCGGCCGAATCTCTCAGCGCCCTTCCATAGCGGACGCTGCTTGCTGACAGCTCTAGTTATATCCAAATTCCACCCGCAATTCCACCTTGCCCCCGAACGGTTTTTTATAGGGGGGTGAACGGCATACACATATACTTCACGCATGGCACACTTCATCTCAATAAAGCGTATTTACGTGCTTAAACGCGTTTTCAATCCTAAAATCAAATGGAACTAAACTTTGCTAAACCACCCTCATATTGCATATTTCCAATAAAGCTATGAATAGAATTAGCGGTTCATACCGTGTCTCAACCATTTTCATTTTTATTCAGAAAAAAGTTTGTCCTATTCATTTTTGGTAAATAAATTACCGTTTACCAGACGCTTGATACCGTTCACCGGAAACTCAGTATAAGGCCCAGCGGATACCGACTCGCTTTACGGCTCCATTTGTAACAACTTGACTTCTCGGTATAGAAAAACGGACCCGCTTCACTAGGGAAACGGGTCCGTTTTCGATTATCTTCGGCTAATTTGGATAAGGCCCTCGAAGATCATCGGAATCCTAGCGATCGAACTCCGCCAGTGCCTCGCCCAAAAGCCTCAGGCCCTCGCGCAGAACGTCCTCGCTCGCGCAGTAGCCCAGGCGTGCGCCGCAGGGAAGCTCAAAGCGGCTGCCGGGTACCAGCAGCACTCCCCTCTCGGACAGCAGGCGCTTGCAGAACTCCTCGTCGTCCTCGGGAATATCAAGCTGGATAAACGAGGTGGACACGCCCTGCGGCGCCGTCCAGGAAACGCGGTGCTGCGTATCGATCCAAGCCTGCGCGATATCGCGGTTGCCAAACACGATCTTGCGATTGCGCTCAAGGATCTTGTCCTTGTGCTCAAGCACATAGGTCGCCAGGGCATCGTTGAACACGCCGCCGCAGATCATGGTGTAATCGCGATAGGTGCGGATGCGGCTGGATATCTCTTCGTCTGCCACGACCCAGCCCACGCGGGCCGCAGGCGTCGAATAGGTCTTGGACACCGAGTTGGTGACAATGGCATTCTCGTACACGTCAGCCATCGACATAAAGGCCTCGGTGTTCTCAAGCGGCAGATACACCTCGTCGCACA
The DNA here is from genome assembly GCA_900546965.1 of uncultured Collinsella sp. GTDB lineage: Bacteria > Actinomycetota > Coriobacteriia > Coriobacteriales > Coriobacteriaceae > Collinsella. The sequence continues at coordinate 776 of URFE01000106.1, read as the reverse complement.
GCACGTAGGCGCCCACCGAACGGGCGATCTCGGCAATCTGGCCGAGCATATCGGCATCGAGCACCGTACCGATGGGGTTCGATGCGTTGTTGATGCAGATGAGTCTGGTGTTGGGGCGCACCAAGCGCTTGAGTTCCTCGATATCGGGCTTCCAGCCGAGTTCCTCGCGAAGCTCCCAATACTCGACCTCGGCGCCCAGCGTGCGCGGAATCTCGTAGAGCGGCGCGTAGGTGGGCCACTCGGCGATAACATGGTCGCCAGGCTCGACCACAGCCATGATGGCGTTGAGGTTAGCGCCCGTGCAGCCATTGGTCTGCAGAATGTGATCGGGATTGACCTCCCGACGATACAGCTTGGCAACCTCGGCCTTAAACTCCGGCGAGTCCTCGATCCAGCCGTAGTTCATCTTCTCGCGATCCAGGCGCTCGTAGAACGTGGCGCCGTCCTGTTCATCAAGCGCGCGCAGCTCGCCCATGGTGAGCGACGAGATCGTCGACTGGGCGATGTCCCACGTGTCGCTCTTCTCCCAAACGTTGAGCCATTCCTCAACGCCAATCGTCTTGATGTCCATGGCCAAGCTCCTTACAAAAGCAGTCATCCAATCGTGTTGACGCTCCTCATACAAGATTGGGGCGGTGCGAAAACCCGCACCGCCCCAATGGGAGACATCTAATGGCAGCTAGATGTATGTATTATGACCTGTACGGGTCCTAGAAGACCCTAGAGGTCCTCGCGCCAGAAGGGCATGCTCATGCAGCGCGGGCCGCCGCGGCCGC
>URFE01000105.1:0-7032 GCA_900546965.1 uncultured Collinsella sp. | reverse complement strand
GAGATCCTGAGATGTCTCGTGGGCTCGGAGATGTGTATAAGAGACAGCGCTGGTGTTGGCGGCGCTGGCGGCGGCGGGGCGCATTCTGTTTGGCCCCATTCCCGACTTTAAACCCGTGAGTGCCATCGCCATTATCGCGGGGGCGACGCTTGGTCGCCGCAATGGTTTTATGGTCGGTGCGTTGGCGGCGCTGACCAGCAATTTCTTTTTTGGGCAGGGCATGTGGACGCCGTGGCAGATGTATGCCTGGGGGCTCGTGGGATACGTTGGCGGTGCGCTGGCGCATGCCGGCGCTTTTGATCGCGCCGATGGCACCGTGCGTATGCCGGCGCTGCTGGCGTACGGCTTTGCGTCGGGCCTGCTCTATGGCGTCGTGATCAACGCGTATGACATCATTGGTTTTGTACAGCCGCTTACTTGGGCGGGTGCCGCGGCGCGTCTTGCCACGGCAGTGCCGTTCGATATTACGCATGGCCTTGCGACCTGCGTGTTTTTGGCCGCCTTGTACAAGCCTTGGTGTCGCCGCATTAACCGTGTCGTCGTGAAATACGGGCTGTAAGGCATTTCGCATTCCCTCACGAACTTGCGGTGGAATAGTTCTCGTTTTTGGCTATTTGCTGCCCAAACAGGAACTATTCCACCGCAACTTATAGGGGGAGAGGGGTCACATGATCTGTTTTCCTCTGTCCCCCAGGAATTGCTTGGCGCTAGAGCTCTAGCGTGAGGGTGACGGGGCAGTGGTCGCTGCCGAAGATATCGCCGCGGATACCGGTGTCGCGCACGGTATTGGCGATTGAATCACTTACCAAGAAGTAATCGATGCGCCAGCCGGCGTTGTTCTTGCGGGCATTAAAGCGATAGCTCCACCAGCTGTAGACGCCCTCGACGTCTGGATTAGCCGTGCGCCAGGTATCGGTAAAGCCGGCGTTGAGCAGCTCGGTAAACTTGCCGCGTTCTTCGTCCGAAAAGCCGGCGTTGCCGCGGTTGGACTTGGGGTTCTTAAGGTCGATCTCCTCGTGCGCCACGTTAAAGTCGCCGCAGGTCACGACGGGTTTGCCACTCTCGCGCTCAAGCGCGCTCAAAAAGCCGCGATAGGCATCATCCCAGGCCATGCGCACGTCGATGCGGGCGAGTTCGTTTTGCGCGTTGGGAGTGTAGACATCCACAAACCAGAACTTGTCGAACTCCAACGCGCAGACGCGGCCCTCGGTTGCGGCTTGGGCGACGAGCTCGGCCGCCTCGCCCTCGCCGGCGTAGGGTAACAGCGCGTCGGCGTGCAGCACGCGCAGCGGTTCCTGGCGGCTAAAGACCGCAGTGCCCGAATAGCCTTTACGCTCGGCGTAGCTCCAGGTTTGGCGATAGCCGGGCAGGTCAATATCAACCTGGCCTTCTTGCAACTTGGTCTCTTGCAACGCCAGGATATCGACGTCGAGTTCTTGCGCGATCTGGATAAAGCTCGGGTCCTTTTTGAGCATGGCGCGCAGGCCGTTGACGTTCCACGAGGCGAAAGTGTAAGTCTGAGGCATGGTGTCCTTTCGACGGGGTTGGCAGGCTTAAGATTAGCGCAACAGGGGCGGTGGTGGGCACCGCGCGTGCTGACCCAAAGGCCGCATGCTGGGACATCGCCCGACGCTGCCCGACCAACAAGGACGGAGGACATATATGACGCAGGCGATAACGGACTCCAAACAGGCCTCCGCCGCGCTGGCGGAGCTGTTCGGCACCCACAAGCGCGTGGTCTTCTTTGGCGGCGCGGGCGTTTCCACGGCGAGTGGCATTCCCGATTTCCGCAGCGTGGACGGCCTATATCACCAACAGTTTGCCTACCCGCCCGAGACCATGCTCTCGCATAGCTTTTACGAGGTGCACCCGGCCGAGTTCTTCGACTTCTACCGCACCAAGATGATCGCGCTTGGCGCCAAGCCCAACCGCTGCCACACCAAGCTGGCCGAGCTGGAGCGCGCCGGCAAGCTAAATGCCGTGGTGACGCAAAACATTGACGGCCTGCATCAGATGGCCGGCTCACAGCGCGTGTTCGAGCTGCACGGATCGGTCCATCGCAACATTTGCCAGTCGTGCGGCGCGGTCTATAGCGCCGAGTGGATTTGCTCGCGCGAGCACGAGGACGCCGCGGGCGTGCCCGTGTGCCCCGCGTGCGGCGGGCGCATTAAGCCCGATGTGGTGCTCTACGAGGAGCCGCTCGATGAGCATGTGCTGACCGGCGCCGTTGCCGCCATCGCCGCGGCCGATGCCCTCATTGTGGGCGGGACCTCGCTCGTGGTGTATCCGGCGGCAGGCCTTACGCGATACTTTACCGGCGATACGCTGGCTATTTGCAATCTTGCTCCCACCGATCAGGATGCAAATGCCGACCTGCTGATTTCTTGCGACATCGCGGCCGCGTTTGCGTTCTAGCCCGTGTGCGCGGATACAATAGAAAGACTGAGTGCAAAGCGACCCCGCCGCCAGCTCTCTAAGCTCGGCGGCGTGGGCATTTTAGGAGGATGTTCATGGCGAACGACAGCAAGACATGGCGGTGCGGAAAGTACGAGCTCAGCTTTGACCGTCCGCGCATCATGGGCGTCCTCAACGTGACGCCCGATTCGTTTAGCGATGGCGGGGAGCACTTCGACCCCGATGCCGCCATCGAGTACGGCCTGGCGATGCTCGACGCCGGCGCCGATATCATCGACGTGGGCGGCGAGTCCACGCGCCCCGGCTTTACCCCGGTCAACCCCGACGAGGAGGCTCGCCGCGTGCTGCCCGTGGTGCGCGCGCTGGCCAAGGAGGGCGCCATCGTCTCGATCGACACGCGTCATGTGGCGGTTGCCAAGGCGGCCGTGCGCTGCGGCGCCTCGATCGTCAACGACGTGACGGGATTCACCGACCCCAAGATGGTCGAATTTGTTAAGACGAGCACCTGCGGCGTTATCGTGATGCACGCCGGCGAGGTCGCCGCTTCCGCTCGTACGCACGCGACGGTGCAGCTTGATACCTCTGCCGCGGCGTTTGTTGCCGAGAAGGCGCGCGAGGCAGCTGCTGAGGCCGCGCGCGAGGCGGAGAAGCCTGCCCGCCGTCGCCGTGGCAAGTTGCTGGGCGAGCCCAAGACGGAGGCCAAGCTGCCGGGTGGCGTGGTGCAGCCCTCGCTGCCGTTTGGAGATCCGGAGCCCGCGTCCGAGCCTACGGACGAGCAGAAGCAGGAGGCACCGGCTGCCGAAGAGGCCGCCCCTGTCGCCGAGGCCGCCGCGAACCCTGAGTCCTCGCCGGAGCCCAGCGATCACCTGGCCGCCATGATGCGCCGCAGCGCCCGCCGCGAGGAAGCCTACGTGCCCACCTCGCAGCTCCGCCGCTTCACCCTGCCCGATTCGGCGCCCATCATGCGCCGTGTCATGGGCTTTCTGTCCGACCAGGCCCGCACGCTCATCCATGCTGGTGTGTCGCGCGACCGCATCTGCATTGATCCTGGCCCGGGCTTTGGTAAGTCGGCTAACGAGGACATCGTCATCCAGCGCGAGACTGCCAAGATGGCGTCACTGGGCTATCCGCTCATGTGCGCCGTGTCGCGCAAGCGCTTTGTGGGCGCCGTCTCGGGTGTGACCGAGGCCGCCGAGCGCGATGCCGCTACGTTTGGCGTGTGCCTGGGCGCCATCCAGGCCGGTGCCAACATCGTGCGCGTGCACGACGCCGCGGGTTTTGCGCAGTTCCTGAACGGTTACTGGGCGGTTGCCAAGCCGCAGCCGCGCCGCGCGTTTGTGGCTGTGGGCTCCAACCTGGGGCATCGCTGCGACAACATCCGCGCTGCACGCGAGATGATCGCCGAGATTCCACTCACCTGCGTGTCCAACTCCTCCAAGATCTACGAGAGCGAGCCTGCCTACGAGACGCGCCAGGACGCGTTTGCCAACGCCGTCATCGAGATCAAGACCGAGCTGGCGCCGTTGGTGCTGCTCGACGAGCTTATGAAGATCGAGGCCGAGCTGGGGCGCGACCGCTCCAAAAAGGCCAAGGCCAACGGCCCGCGCACCATCGACCTGGACCTGCTGTGGATGGACGGCGAGACCCACGGCGGCAAAAAGCTGCGCCTGCCGCATCCGCTGATCGGCGAACGCGATTTTGTGCTGGTGCCGCTCGAGGACCTGATGCACGACCCGGCGCGGTTCTTCCGCTACAACGGCGTCGAGGTCAAGGAGCCCGAGGACCGCGTGGGCCATATCGTGGGCGAATTGGGGCGTATGTAGATGATCGAGATGAATGCTGTTGCCGCTGGCACCGAGCTCGACGCGGCGCGCGACGCGGGCCGCGAGGGCATGTCCGCGGGCTGGTGCGCGTGGAGCGCGGGCGATGCATCGCTGATGTTTTCGCTGGTCGTGCGCCCCGATGTGAACATGCACGCCTTCCACGGCCTGCCGTTTGTGGCCGCAATGGGTATGATGGACGTGCTCGCGGGCACGGCCGCAACGCCGGGCCTGGGGCTTGCCGGCAAAGTGGGCATCCAGTGGCCGAGTGACATCGTGTGCGGCGCGCCCGCGTTTGAGACGTCGCTCGCGCGCGTCGCCGTCAACGGCGGTGCCGGTGCCGCGGGCATGTTCGGTGCCGTGACGGTGGATATTGAGCGTTCGGCACTGAGCGAGCTTGGCGTGGATATGGCTGACGAAGCGCTGGTCGAGGCGCTGGCCGCCGCCGTGTTGACCCGCGTGGGCGCCTGGGCGGTTGCCGCCAACACGCCGCAGGGCGCCGCGGGCCCGCTGGCTCCGGTGCTGGGCGAGTACTTTGACATGGTGCCACTGCTGGGTCGTCAGGTCGCGGCGGTGTCGCCCAACGGTCTGCCGCTCGCGGTGGGCGTGTTTGCGGGCCTGGACATCTGGGGCCGCGCGACCATCAAGACCGATGCCGGCGAGCAGGAGTTTCCACCCGAGGCCGTGCGCATTCGCGGGCTATAACGCGAGGCGCCAGCGCTCAAAGACAACGATGACAACGAAGCCCTCCTCGGCCTGCACCGAGGAGGGCTTTTGTGCGGCTGCAGGGAGGTATCTCGGTCCTATTCCTCAAAACTGAAAAAGTTTCGATTTTGAGGAATAGGACCGATGCGTTGCCTAGTTCGCCGCTCGTGCTCGACTTAAGCCCCTGCTCTATCCCAGCTTCTGCATGCGGCGGTAGATTTCGCAGATGCCCTTAATGGTGAGCTGACCGTCGACCACGTCGAAGGCATCGGTCGAATCGGCGACGATGCCGGCGAGACCGCCTGTGGCGATAACGGTGGCATCGTCGCGGCCCAGCTCGCGCTTCATGCGCGCGACCAGGCCTTCGGCCATGGCGGCGGCGCCCATCACGGCGCCGACCTTGATGCATTCCTCGGTGTCACGGCCGATGGCGTGCTCGGGCGCCTCGAGCGGAACGCTGGCGAGCTTGGCAGCGCGGGCAGCTAGCGCGTCCATGGAGATGCGGATGCCCGGCGCGATCGCTCCGCCAATGTAATAGCCGTCCTCATCGATGACGTCGATATTGGTCGCGGTACCAAAGTCCACCACGATCGCTGGCGCGCCGTAGAAAGCTTCGGCTGCGACGGCGTTAGCTACGCGGTCGGCGCCCACGGCCTGGGGTCGCGCCGCACGCAGCTTGGTCACGGCGGCCGTCTGCGGCCCGATGACGATGGCGTCTGCGGCAATGCGGTCGGCCACAGCGTGCCATTCGCGCGAGAGCTGCGGCACCACGCCGGCAAAGGCGATCGCGTCGACCGCGCCGAGCGAGAGGTCGTACATCTTAAAGAAGCCCATCAGGCGCACGTGGATCTCGTCGGCGGTATAGGAGCGGTCGGTGGGCATGCGCCACGACTGCACCAGCTCGTCTCCGTCAAACAGGCCCATGGCCGTCTGCGTATTTCCCATATCGATAGCGAGCAGCATGTCTACTCCCAGTGTCGGCATAAAAGGACGCGCACCATTGTATACGTGCCGTCGACGGCGCTCGGCTGCGATTCGTTTACGGTGATAGGGGCTGAGGGGTTTAAATATGAAGGAATTATGCTCTACGAGATTTTCCTTGCCGTTTACCGAACTCCCGCGTAATATTCTTTCTTGCGCACATGAGGCGCCCAGACATTGCGGGGTGGAGCAGTCTGGTAGCTCGCCGGGCTCATAACCCGGAGGTCGTAGGTTCAAATCCTGCCCCCGCGACCAAGAACTTGCAGCTCGTCGGCCTAGCCGGCGAGCTTTTTTGTTATTCCGGGATTGTTTCTTCGGTTCAATTCTCGGCTTCTTAAACAAAATCTCGATCTGTAACATCTAGACCCGATTTGGGCGGCTAAGTGTTACAGATCGAGATGTTTCGGCAGGACGGTCTTCGTTTGTCTAAATCTGTAACACGAGGGACGGATTTTGCCGAGTTGTTGTTATAGATTGAGATTTTCTAGCAGGCGGGTTTGGTTTGTCTCGATCTGTAACAGGTAGGGGTCAAAAGTGGGTCTAGCTGTTACAGATTGAGATTGTTGAGGTTGGGTCGAGGGGAATATCTCGATCTGTAACAGTAAGACCCGGTTTTGCCGAGTAACTGTTACAGATTGAGACGAACCGACGGGCCGCTCTGCCCCATCCACCTGCCGCCACCTGATATTCGCCGATTTCCGTTGTGCCGCCGTGCTCCCATGCCATATCCTCTAGACAACTACGCGGCATCATCGCCGCCGCGCCTACAAGAGAGGAATGTCCATGACCACACCTGCATCCAAGCTGCTCCAGCCCATTACGGTTGGCCCCCTTGAGCTCAAGAACCGCATTATGTTTCCGCCGCTGACCACCGGCTACGAGGAGCGTGACGGTTCCATCGGCGAGCGCAGCCTGGCTTTTTACGAGCGCTTGGCCCGTGGCGGCGTGAGCTACATCGTCATCGGCGACGTCGCTCCCGTCATGACCGCAAGCCCCACGCCCAAGCTGGCGACCGACGCTCAGATCCCCACGTTTAAGGCCCTGGCCGACGCCGTTCACAAGCACGGCGCCAAGGTCGCGCTGCAGCTGTTCCACCCCGAGTACGATGTGC
>URFE01000104.1:0-7059 GCA_900546965.1 uncultured Collinsella sp. | reverse complement strand
GTCGGCAGCGTCAGATGTGTATAAGAGACAGCGGCCTGCACGGGCGTCGGCGCCGTGTAGCCCAGGTTCTCGATAGCACGGAGCATCTCGTCCGAAAGTCCCAGCTCGTCAAAGGCGGGCAGGCTCTCGGTGGCGGACTCGACGGCCTGGGCAGCATTGGCCTCATCGGCGGCATCGAAGGCAGCCTGGGTCATGGCCTCGCGGGCCTCGTCCAGAATCTCGGCGTCCGTAACGTCGGATACAGAATTACGCATATGTTGTTGTTCCTTATCTGCACGCGCAATGGGCACGGCATGCGGCCGCGCGGGCGTGCTTGGTAGTGCGCTAATACATACAAAAACGGGTGCGCACAGAGAGGACGTTGCTCAGCACGCTGGCGATCGCTTTGGCAGCCCTATCACGCGCCGTCCAGACGCAGCAGCTCTAAGCGATGGAGCAGATTCGCCGCCGGTTAGTATACCCGTACTCCGTATGCCCCCACGTAAACCACAGATGACGAGGCGGACGGGGCGGGCCTGGCTGATTGTCTCAATCTGTAACAGTTAACGAGTAAAATCGGTCCTAATTGTTATAGATCAAGACAGAGGGGGATTTCCGTCCAGTCCAAACCAAATCTCTCGGTCTTCCTGCAATTTCGAACATGTGGCCTATAATGTTGCTTTGGTTACGCTATATATTGCGCAGCCATTTAATACGTCGCCCACCGGGGGCCATTAATTCCTATCGCCATATTGGCTAGGAAGCAATCAAAGGAGGTATCCGTGACAGCAGAGACGCCTTGCTCGGTCCTCTATAACGATATTCGCTCGTTCGGCGGTCTTAAACATCTCGAGATCGCCCGAATGCTCATCAATGGAAACTCTTATCTCGGCAGTACCCTGCTCGAGAAATGCTCTTCCAACCGCTCGTATCTCACCCGTTACATCGTCCATCGCAAGCCTGACCAGTGCGCGCCCTCCATCTACAGCGACTTTACCGTCACCACGCTCAACCTTTCCTCGGCAATCTGCAGCAAGCTCGGCGGCGGCGAGTCCGCCTATCGGGCAATCGCCGAGCACTATCGCGGTCCGGCCGCCAACGAAATGATGTCGGCTCTCGCCAGCTACAAACTGGACAGCCGCCTATATGCAAATGCCCTCAATCGCATCGACAACTTTGACGGCAATGCCGTGCGCGAGAAAAGCACGCTTTACCTTATGCTCTTTGTGGCAACGGGGGCGCTCGCCGACCCCGTTCAGGGCGTGGCCACCGTCGAGCGCTTTTGCGACAGCAAGACGGGCGGGCACTTTGGCACCACCGAAACTACCGTCGGACGTGGCTTTATGAGCAGTCTGGAGCAGCCGCGCACCGTCGCCCCCAACCTCGGTCTGCTCAGAACCCATGCCGACAACTGCGCCGACATGCAAATCCATCCCCTCACACGCGATCCGCGCGGCACCGTGATTGGTTCTTTGCCCAAAACCTCGCCCAGCATCACCGATGTGGGCGCCGACGCATCGCGCGAGCATCTTCGCATTTGGCTTGAGGGTGAGCACTGGTACGCCCAGGGCCTTGGATCGACCAACGGCACGGTACTCGAATCGGGTGCAGGCGACGGCGATATTGTGATTGAGCCGCCGCGCGACCAACGCGAGCCCGGCAAGATCTATCCCCCCGTGGAAATCGAAAACAGCGACAGGCTCCATCTGGGTCTCTACACGACATTCCTTGTCATTGTGGACTAGAGCGGACGGCGATCGAAAGACGGTCGCCGTCCGTCTTTCGTCTTCTACCTTCTGCGTCGTAAACGACAATACTCAGCGGCATACGTGGGCAGTGCGGCTATCATGGTTCTTTACCGATATCCGCACTGCTCACGTATACGTGCGGCAACCCATGCCAGACAAAGGAACGCCATGGATACTACCGATAGCGCCTATGGCGACAAACTCATCCGTCTTGACACGTTCGACACCGCCGTGGCGGTCGACCCCAGCGCCGAGGACGAGGCCAAGCGTCGGTTCTTGACGCTTATTCTCCAGACGGCCCACCGCAACAACGGCAACATCGGGCACGTGCTGCGCGCGACCAACACGAGCGGCGAGGTCTTTGCCGTCAAGCTACTCAAGGACAACGCCATCCTTTCCGGCCAAGCCCCGACCGTTCCGCCGAGCAATCGGCAGCGCACCTGGCCAACACCGCCGCGCTGTTCGAGGAGTACCGTCATCTGTGTACCGTCTCGCACCTGCGCGGATTTCCACGCGTCTATGGCTACGGATCGTGCGAGGATGACCCGCTCATCCTCATGGAGTGGGTCGAGGGCACCTCACTCAAGCAGGCGCTACCTCTGCTTCCGCACGACGCCTCGGGCGGGCTGACCACCCAGATGGTCGCCGCCGTCGGAAACGCCGTGCTTCGTGCGCTCTTGATGACCCAAGGCCTCGTGAATCCGGTCATCCATCGCGACCTTTCGCCTGCCAATATCATGTTCCGCACCACCAGCCGAACGCTCGAGCAGCAGATTGCCGATTGCTCCTTTGACCCCTGCCTCATCGACATGGGCTCCGCGACCATGGCTCTCGGCGACGACACGATCACCCGGCGCGCCGACATCTGGCGCTTTGCCACGCCCGCATACGCCGCGCCCGAGATGCTCACGCAGGATATCGAAGGCATCGCGGCCCTTCGCCGTTCGCCGGCAATCGACGTCTATGCGCTTTCGAGCATTCTGTACCAGCTCTACAGCGGTCGCAAACCGTTCGATGTCGAGTCGACGGGTGCCGCGGCAACCGGCTCGTTCTACCTCATAAAGACCAAGACCAAGCCGGCACCGCTCGAGCCGCGCTGCAAGGACGATGAAGCGCTCGTCCAGATCATCATGAAAGGCATCTCAGTCGAGCAGGGCGATCGTCCCACCGAGCAGCAGATGCTCGAGGTGCTCTCGGCATACCTCACCGATGCCGAATCCGAGGGCCGCGAAGGCGCAGGAGACGAGGCCGCGATTGATATCGATTCTGGTACGCACCTTAAGGTCGACGTCGCCGGCGAGCGCGCGAGAGAGATCCTGGAGCAGGCCCGGCACGATACCATGACCCGCCGCCGCTTTATTATCGGTGGCGTTGTCGCAGCCGTTGCGGGGCTTGGCGTTATCGGGGCGGCAACCCATGGCTTTGGCATCCCCGACTACTTGGACGGCATCCGCGGTTCACTTGACGACTACACCTGGGATCAGCTGCAGGAGATTTCGCTCAAGATTAAGGCCGCCGAGACCCGTAGCGAGGCACGCGAGATTGCCAAGCGCTATCATCTGCTCGATGACAACGGGCATATCCCCTATCCATGCACTAAGCGCGTGAAGCTCACCAATGGGCTGCACGTCGGCGCGCAGCTCGTGGGCATCCGCCACGACGAGCTTCTGGACGGGACGGGCAAGGCCGGACTGACGTTTATGTTCGATGCGGGTATTGCCGAGCGCAACGCTGCGGCTGAACCGCCGAGCGCCGGCTGGGCAGATTGCGAGCTGCGGGAATGGCTCAACGGCGACGGCCTTAAGCTGCTGCCCAACGAGTTGCGCGCACTCATCAAATCTGTCAAAAAGATCTCGAATAACGCTGGCGCCGCCAACAGTGCATCGTGTCTGAACGAGTTGCCCGCAACCCTTTGGCTGCCCGCCATGGTCGAGCTGTGCGGTACGCAACCGCCCGATTCGTTTGCCAAGGACTATCACTACCTGGCAGACATCTACAACGGCGAGGGCAAGGAGTATCAGCTCTTCCGCGAGCTCAAGGTGAGCCCGTATTCCACGAACGAGACGATGGTCCGCCAGTGGAAGGGCAAGGACACCTGCTGGTGGGACCGCACGGTGAGCCCCGACTCATCGGAGACCGAAGGCACGCTCTATTTGAATCGCGTTGGACACGACGGCGACGTCTTTACGTACGCAACGCCTGCGGACAAGCCAAACAAACGAACCTGTGTGATCCCCGGATTCTGTATCTAGAGAGCGGGCGTCTTGCCGTGACGGGACCCCTCCCCGGCAATTGTCTTGATCTGTAACAGTTAGAGGTCATATTTCCCTGCTAGATGTTACAGATTGAGACATTGAGTTTCCTGCCAACTGTTTGTCTCAATCTGTAACAAATACTCGGCAAAACGGGGTCTAGATGTTACAGATTGAGACGTTAGTTTTCGGCTGAAATATTTGTCTAAATCTGTAACAGCTATGGTTCAAAAACCGGTCCAGACGTTACAGATTGAGATGTTTGGCAGAGACGGCCACCGATTGAGCAGCCACCCTCATCTGTAATGAAAAGTCATACATTCCAACTATTACTAGACACCCCCAGGGGGTATGGGTGTATAGTATCGGCAGGTTAACAATTCCAACACCGAACCACGGAAAGGAGAAGCCATGGCTCAAGATAAGTTCGACGTGGGCGGCATGACATGCGCCGCCTGCCAGGCGCATGTGGACCGCGCCGTGAGCAAGCTCGACGGCGTCGAGAGCGTCGCGGTCAACCTGCTCGCCGGTTCCATGATGGTCGACTATGACCCCGCGCAGGTCTCCCCCGACGATATCTGCACCGCCGTCGACCGCGCGGGTTACTCGGCCTCGCCCGTCGACGCAGGCACCGGTGCCGCCGGCTCAAGCGACGGCACACAAGCCAGGTCCGGCGCCGCCCATATGGAGTCGCCGACCAAAAAGTTGGAGGCCGCCGCCTCTGCCATGCGCACCCGCCTCATCGTCTCGATCGTATTCCTCATCCCGCTGTTCTACATAGGCATGGGGCACATGCTTGGCTGGCCACTGCCCGGCGTCTTCACCGACCATACCCACAGCATGACGCTCGCCCTCACCGAGCTCGTTTTGCTCATCCCCATCGTCTACGTCAACGACGCGTACTTTATCAACGGCTTCAAATCACTCGTGCACGGCGCGCCCACCATGGACGCCCTCATCGCCGTGGGCGCCACCGCTTCCGTCGCCTGGTCGCTCTACGCCATGTTCATCATGGCCGACCAGCTAGCCGCGGGTCAGGTGCACGAGGCAATGATGACAAGCATGGACAACCTGTATTTTGAGAGCGCCGGCACGATCCTGTCGCTCGTCACCGTGGGCAAATACCTCGAGACGCGCAGCAAGTCCAAGACCGGCGGCGCCATCGAGGCACTCATCGACTTGGCACCCAAGACCGCGACCGTCGTTGCCGATGACGGCACCGAAACCACCGTCGACGTCGACAGTATCCTTCCCGGCCAGGTGCTGCGCGTGCGTCCCGGCGAGTCCATCCCCGTTGACGGCGTGGTGCTCGAGGGCAGCTCGGCCGTGGACGAAAGTGCGCTGACCGGCGAGTCCATCCCCGTGGAAAAGACCGCCGGCGACACCGTCAACGCCGCCACCGTCAACCGCACCGGTTCGTTTACCTTCCGCGCCACACGCGTGGGCGCCGACACGTCGCTTGCCAAGATCATCCAGCTCGTCGAGGACGCCAACGCCACCAAGGCGCCCATCGCCCGCATGGCCGACAAGGTCGCCGGCGTGTTCGTGCCCGTGGTGTTTGCGATCTCGGCCGTGACCTTTGCGGTGTGGATGGCACTGACCGGCAGCATAAACGAGGCGCTCACCTCCGCCGTGGCCGTGCTGGTGATCAGCTGTCCGTGCGCGCTGGGCCTGGCCACGCCCGTCGCCATTATGGTCGGCACCGGCAAGGGCGCCGAAATGGGCATTCTGTTTAAGAGCGCCGAGGCGCTGGAGAACCTACGCAGCGTGGGCACCGTGGTGCTCGACAAGACGGGCACCGTCACCCGCGGCAAGCCGGCTGTGACCGATATCACGGTAGCCACGCGCGCTGACGGCTCGCCCGCCATGAGCGAAAAGACATTGCTCAAGCTGGCCGCTGCGCTGGAGCGCTCAAGCGAGCACCCGCTGGCCGAGGCGATTATGGCCGAGTGCGAGGCGCGCGGAATCGTCGCACGCATGGTCGAGGACTTTACCGCCGTGCCCGGGCGAGGCGTTACGGCACGCGAGGGGCAGAATGTCATCGCCGCCGGCAACGTGCGTCTGATGGACGAGCTGGGCGTGAAGGTTCCCGCCGGCCTTGCCGAACAGTTCGCGGCCGAGGGCAAGACGCCACTGTTCTTTGCCAAGAACAGCGAGCTTGTCGGCACCATCGCCGTGGCGGACGAGGTCAAGGAGACGAGCGCCGGGGCCATCGCCGCACTGCGCTCGCTTGGCTTCGACGTGCGCATGCTCACCGGCGACAACCGCGTGACAGCCGAAGCGATCGCCCGCCGCGTGGGACTGAGCAGCGAGCAGGTCATCGCCGACGTCCTCCCCGCCGACAAGGAACGCCACGTGCGCGAGCTGCAGGATGCGAGCAGCAAGGTCGCCATGGTGGGCGACGGCATCAACGACTCCCCCGCCCTGGCGCGCGCCGACGTGGGCCTTGCCATCGGTACCGGCGCCGACATCGCCAAAGAAGGGGCAGATGTGGTTCTCATGCGCAGCGACCTCATGGACGTCGCCCGTGCCATCGAGCTGTCGCGCGCCACAATTCGCAACATCAAGCAGGACCTGTTCTGGGCGCTGTTCTACAACGGCATCGGCATTCCGCTGGCGGCGGGCGTGTTCTTCCCCCTCACCGGTTGGCAGCTCTCGCCGATGTTTGGCGCCGCGGCCATGAGCCTGTCGAGCGTGTGCGTTGTGAGCAATGCATTGCGCCTACGAACCTTTAAGCCATCAGTTGCGGTGAAATAAGGCGTAACATGCTTAGCTAAACCGCTATTTAGTCCATATTCCACCGCAACTTTAGGTACTCAATGAAAAGGAGATAATCATGAACTACATCGTTAAAACGTCTGGCCTTATGTGCGGCCACTGCGACGCTACTGTCGAGACCGCGCTGCTCAACGTGGCCGGCGTGACCGACGCCGATGCCGATCACGAGACCCAGACCGTCCAGGTGGAGTGCGCCGACACCGTGACCGCCGAGCAGCTCGCCGCCGCCGTCGAGGGCGCCGGCGAGAAGTTCCACGCCCCTGTCTCTTATACACATCTCCGAGCCCACGAGACATCTCAGG
>URFE01000103.1:0-7100 GCA_900546965.1 uncultured Collinsella sp. | reverse complement strand
GTTCATCGCGAGTTCCGCACGCAAAGAAGGCCACTTAATGTGGCCTTCGTCTTGCGCAGGACTGTAGAGCAGGAAACCTTATATCCGGCCCCTCCGTCCGGGGACCGCGCCGTACCAGCTACAGCGTCATGTTTGGATCGGCGTCGACGTCGAACGGCGAGATTTCACCTCGGTCGAATTTACGGCGAGCGACCTCCGCGATCATGGCTGCGTTATCGGTACAGGCAGACAAGGGCGGCACCGTTACGCGAATCCCCTGACGCCCAAGCTTCTTGATCATCATCTCGCGCAGATGCGGGTTGGCCGAGACGCCGCCGCCGATGCAGTATTCCTTGCATCCGGTAGCGTGCAATGCGTTTTTGGCCTTCTTGTACTGCACGTCAAAGACAGCTGCCTCAAACGAAGCTGCCAGATCGGGCAGGTGAATCGTGCGCCCGGCCTTGGTCTCCTGCTCGATGTAGAGCGTCACGGCCGTTTTAAGGCCCGAAAGCGAGAAACGATAGTCTCCCCTGCTGTTGAGCGCACGGGGGAAATCAATCGCGCGGGGATTGCCTGTCTCGGCCAGCTTGGAAATGATGGGGCCACCGGGATAGCCCAGGCCCAACGCCTTGGCCACCTTGTCGAAGGCCTCGCCCACGGCGTCGTCGAGCGTCTCACCGAGCACCTCGTAGTCGCCCCACGCCTTCACGTGCACGAGCATGGTGTGCCCACCCGAGACAAGCGTGAAGATAAACGGCGGTTTGAGGTCGGGTTGCGCCAGCAGGTTGGCAAACAGGTGCCCCTCCAGATGGTTGACGCATATGAGCGGCTTACCGGCAGCGTAGGCAAAGCCTTTGGCAAAGGCAACGCCCACCACGAGGGCGCCCACCAGGCCCGGACCTTGCGTCACGCCCACGGCGGCAAGCTCACTTGGCGCAATCGCCCCACCCTCAAGGCCAAGCGATGCCGCGGCATCCTCGAGCGCCGCATCTACGACACTCACAATCACCTCAACGTGCTTGCGCGAGGCGATCTCGGGCACCACGCCGCCAAAGCGGGCGTGAAAATCAATCTGTGTCGACACCTGGTTGGCCAGCATATTGCCATCCGCATCGATAATCGCCACGGCCGTCTCGTCGCAGGAACTCTCGATAGCGAGCACTAGGCGGCGGCGTTCAATTTCGGCACGCTCCCCCTCGGAGCGCCCGGGCGCAGGCAGCGGCCATACGCGCTGCTCTGCCGCCGTCGGCTCGGGCGAAGCATTGTCGACCGGAAGCACGAGGGGCAGCGGAGCCGTCATGACGATGGCATCCTTGCCGGCACCATAGTAGCCGCGGCGACGGCCAGCCTCGGTAAAGCCCAGAGCGTTATAAAGCGCGATCGCTCCCTCGTTGCCGTCCTCGACCTCGAGCGAAGCCGTGGTGCAGCCGAGCATCTGGGCATCATAGCTCACATGCGACAGCAGCTTGCGGGCAATGCCCTCACGGCGATGTGCCGGGTCGACGGCGACATCCAGAATCTGCACATCACCGTCCACGACCATACCGCCGGCAAGGCCCAGCAGCTTGCCGTCGTCGTGTGCCACCCACCAACTACGCGGCGCAGCGACGTCCTCGCCCAGTTCGGACAGGAACATGCCCGGCGTCCACGCCTTGTGTCCGGCACCTTCAAAGCAGGCAGCCTCTAACGCGCTCGCGCCCTCGGCATCCGCCGCGCCCATGGGACGGAACTGCAGATGACGACCGGCGAGCTCATCGGCAACGCCCGTAATTTCGCTCTGCGCACTCTCGGCAAGACCAAGACGCTTGCGCTCGTTTTCCTCGGCATCCGAAAGGCGCGTGTAAATCGGCAGGACGCGAGCCGGATCGCCGTCACCCGCAGCGTGCGCGAGCAGCAAGCCCTCGCCCGAAGGCCACCACAGGTCGCGCTCCACGCAGCGGGCGATCTCGTCCTCACCCAGCAGCTTGCCATAGCGCACGAGACCGTCGCCGGTCAGCTGAACCTGGTCCCAGTCCGCTGCTTGGCGCCACTCATCGAGCGCCACGGCGGCCTTGACCACGTGTTCGCGCTCAAATTGACGCTCGGGGCCCTCATCGACCAGCATATACAGCGCCGGATATACCTCACCGCGCATAGCATCGGCCAAGATACCAAGCTTGCCGCGCACGCCAGCCTTCCACGCCGTCCAAGCGCAAGCGTCAAGCGTTGACACGCCCAGCAGCGGAACATTGGCACCACGTGCGAGGCCCTTGGCAGTGGAGATACCGATGCGCACACCCGTAAACGACCCCGGGCCGCGGCCGACCACATAGCAACCAACATCGCTGCGATCCAGACTGGCTTGAGCCAGCACACCATCAACGGTATTCACGAGCTCAACGTTGGCGTGACGGCGACACATGTGGTCGCCACTCACGAGCTTCGTCTCGCCCGTCTGTCTATCAATCCAACTTGCCGCGCAGGCAAGCATGTCGGTCGAGGTATCGAGCGCCACCACCAGCGCGTTGTCGTTATGCAAGCTCATCTTGTACAGCCTTATCAATCAAATGGGAAAGCTCCATTGCGCGGTCACCGTGCGCCTCAAGCGTTATCGTTCGCACATCGCTGTCGCCCTCATCACGCTTGAGCGTCACCGAAAGATACTCATCCGTCAGCTCGTCTTGGAATTGTTCGCCCCATTCCAGCAGGCAAGCACCCTCATAGCCCAGCACATCGAAAATGCCCGTATCCTCGAGCTCGTAGGCATGCTCCAGGCGGTATAGATCAAAGTGAAACAGCGGAATACGACCTTGATCGTGAACGGCCATGAGCGCAAACGTAGGGCTCGTAACCATATGCCCATCGCCCAGCCCGCGCGAGACGCCCTTGGTAAAGTGAGTTTTGCCCACTCCCAGGCCACCGGTCAGGATGAGCACATCTCCGTCCTCAAGGCACGGTGCAATTAGCTCGCCAAAGTACTCCGTATCGGCAGCGCAAGTCGTTTTGTAAGTACCTACCCCCAGGCGCTCCAGGGACATATATGCTCCTTATTATTCCGAGGCGTCCTCTGGTGCGGGATGTCGCTCCAGATAATCGCCCAGCATCTTAAAGTCTTCCTCCAGCAGCTCCTGCCACGCCGGATTGCGCAGCGCTGCTGCCGGATGAAAAGTGGGCATTACTACAAAATGCCCCATCTGGTGGAACCTGCCGCGCAGCTTAGTAATGCCAATCTCGGTCTTAAGCACAAAGTGCGTCGCGGGGTTGCCGAGCGTCACGATAATATCAGGCCAGATGCTTCGAATCTGCTCACGCAAAAACGGCGAGCAAGCCAGCACTTCCTCGGGACGCGGATTGCGGTTTCCCGGCGGGCGGCACTTAAGCACGTTGGCAATGTAGACGTCTTCGCGTTTGAGCCCCGCCAGCGACAAAATGCCGTTGAGGTCCTCGCCTGCCGCCCCCACAAAGGGCTCGCCCTGCAAATCCTCATTGCGGCCCGGCGCCTCACCAATAAACATCACGCGAGCGCGGGGGTTTCCCACGCCAAACACGATATTGTGACGCGACTGGTAGAGCTGGCAGAGGTGACAATCGCCCAGAACGGCCTCAATTTCCTCGAGTGCGACCTCACGTGGTGCCTGATGGGTATGGCCGGGGATGTGCATGACGCCCATGGCGACTCCTACACGTAGACCTTGTCGAGGCGCATGCCAAAGCCGCAGGCGACCTCGTAGTTAATCGTTCCGCGCAGTCGGGCCATCTCGTCCATAGTGATCTCGGCATCGCCATCGCGGCCGACAATAATCATCTCGTCACCATACTCGGCCTCGGGAATCTCGTGTGCCGGGTTGGACTGAATGGCGACCATAAACTGGTCCATGCAGATATTGCCAACCTGATGCACGCGCTCGCCGCGATACAGCACATCCATACGATTGGAAAGCGTACGCGATAGGCCGTCGGCATAACCGATCGGCAGCGTGCAGATCTGAACGCGCGTGCGCGGTACGCGGTAGGTAAAACCGTAGCCCACGCCCTCACCCATCGCAGGGTGTGCCACGCGCGTCACGCGCGCATGGACGCTCATAACGGGATCAAGCTGCATCACGCGGCCACTCAGCTCGCACGGCTGCATGCCATACAAGCCAACGCCGGCGCGAATCATATCAAAATGCATCGAGGGGTCGAGCATCGAGGACGGCGTGTTGGCGCAGTGCACGATACCGCACTCAAAACCCGCATCCTTAATGGCTTGAACGGCCTCGGTAAAGCGCTGACACTGCAGCTTGTAGTCCCAGCCCGAAGGTTCATCGGCCGTGGCGAAGTGCGTAAATACGCCGTCGCACTGAATACCGCGATGGAAATTTATACCGCGGACAAAGTCGAGCACCTGCGTGTAGTGAACGCCGATACGATTCATGCCCGTCTCGATGGCGAGATGATACTTGCCCACTTTGCCCGCCGCGACGGCACATTCGCCATACGCAAGAGCAAAGTCAGACGTATAGACCGAGGGCATGATATCAAACTCGAGCAACGTCGGAATGGCCTCGATAGGCGGCTCGCTTAGGATGAGGATGGGTTTCGTAATCCCGCCCTGTCGGAGCTCAACGCCCTCGTTAACCGTCGCCACGGCAAACATGTCGGCACCGGCCGAATACATGATCTTGGCGCACTCAACAGCTCCATGACCATAAGCATCGGCCTTGACCACGCAGCACAGGCGCTGACGTGGATTCAGCAAGTTCTTATAGGCCCTCGTGTTGCGACGGAGCGCCCCGCGGTCGATCTCGACCCAGGACCAGCGCGTCAAATCGGCTTTATTCATGATTAGTCATCCGACCCTTCGTCCATGATTCCCAGATCTTCGAGCGCATCCTTTGCCGCCAGTTCCATGGCAGGACCGATCAAGTCGATAAGATCGGTCGCGATGACGCTCTTCTCACCATACTCCGTCGCCGCGGCAAAACCGGCGTAGCTGTGAAGTGCGACGGCGTACGAATACAGCAACTCCCAACGATCCATCTCGTCGCGCATGGTGGCAAGCGTGCCGGCCAAAATACCCGCGAGAACATCACCCGAACCGGCAGTTGCCAGAGAAGCCGGACCCGAGAGCGGCAGCAGCACACGCTCAACGCCACAGATAGCCGTCGTCGGCCCCTTGGCAATGACAACCAGGTTGTCGGAGCCTGCAGCCCAGACAACCTTCTGCGCGGCCGCAATCGCGGTACCAAGGTCGTTCACCTCGTCACCGGCAACCAGACGCGAAAGCTCACGATAGTGCGGCGTCATAACCAACGGCTGCTCGCGACGATACATCTCGGGGTTACTATCAATACCGTCAATGGCAATCTTAGCAAGGCAGTTGAGTGCATCGGCGTCCAAGATAAGCGGTACATCAAGCTCGAGCAAGCCCGAAACCACCTGCATAGCGCCGGCAGACGTCGTCATACCGGGACCGCACAGTACGCAGCTGTACTTCTTTGCAATCTCGCACACCGTCATGCGCGCAGCGGCGCCAAAGGAGCCGCGGGAATCAGACGGAATAGCAAAGACGGGAATCGAAGGAAGTGCCATGCGAATAAGATTGGCGCAGGCGTCAGGAGCCGCGACTGCCACGTAACCAGCACCCGCGCGAGCTGCAGACTTGGCCGCCATAATGGCAGCACCAGGATATTGCGCAGATCCGGCGACAATAAGCACAGAGCCACGGGAATACTTATCGATATTCGTAGGTAGTGGGGCAAAGTAATCAACTAAGTCACCGGGCTCGACAATCTCGGCGGCGTGGTCGACATCATCGATGACCTCGTCAAGACGGTCGTAAAGATTGCCGCAGATCAAATCGCCAGCATACTCAGGGCCATCAGCGCTATACAAACCAATCTTGGGCGCAATCATCGTCACCGTATGCTCGGCACGAATGCAGTCGTCATCAACAACGCCCGTCTCGGCATTCAGGCCCGAGGGGACATCAATGGATACGACACAATCGGCGCATTCATTGACCGTAGGAATCCAGATGGAGAACGGCGCACGCAGATTCCCGTGGAAACCGGTACCAAATATGGCATCGACAACAACATCGGCCTTATCGATCAAAACCTCGAGTTCGTCACGCGAGGGGCCGACGCAAACGTGCACATCGCGGCCGGCAGTACGACGAGCAACATGACGTGCCAGAGCAGCAGGAATCTCATCCGGCTCAACCGGAGAAACGATATCCACGTCCACACCCTTATGGCTCAGGATATCGGCGGCAACCCAACCGTCGCCGCCATTATTACCAAAACCGACCAGAACGAGAACCCGATCGGGATTGAGCTTCAAGACCTCGTTGGCGGCAAACTCACCCGCTAGCTCCATAAGCTCGGCCTTCGAAGTCCCTTCGCGTTCGATGATGTCCTCGAGACGAACGACTTCTTCGGTACTCAAAACCGGTTTCATCTATGCTCCTAGCGTATCTTGCGAAGCATCGCCCAGGTGCTCCGTCAATGCTGAATTCTGCAGCTGCTCAAGCTCATCTAAAACAGAGCGAGCCTCTTTAAATGTCTGCGCAACGCGTTTCTTGGTGCTCACCTTTTCCTCTTTTGGCTTAGGCCGAGCATCTTCGGTAATCGCGATTGCATTCGCAACGGCTAAGTCTCCTGTAAGCGTAATGGAAAGAGCGACCTCAACAATACCCAGCTCTTGAGCGATCTCGAGAGCACGGCCCGAAAGCAGCGCCTTCGGTTTGCCGAGTTTATCACGCGTAACCGAAACATCCTTGCGACCCACGCCTTGACTAAAACCCGTGCCGAGAGCTTTAAGTACCGCCTCGCGCGAAGCAAAGCGGCTGGCATAGTGAGCAGCGGGACGCGATGATGCATCACAATACGCACGCTCTTCTTCGGTAAACACACGCCGAGCAAACGACGGCGTCTTTTCAAGAATTGATTTCATACGGGAAATCTCGACGATATCAACGCCGATACCAGCTTCAGCCATGTTCACCTCCATATCGCACAGACTAAGTTATTGTAGCCCGTTCACAGAAGATGCGACAAACGAGGGTTATAAAACACAGCTACTATGTGAGACACAATCCCGCAAACGCAAAAAAGGGGGAGGCCGCGAGGCCTCCCCCTTCTCAGTTCGATGGCGGC
>URFE01000102.1:0-7270 GCA_900546965.1 uncultured Collinsella sp. | reverse complement strand
CTACACCTATTAAGTCGTCGGCAGCGTCAGATGTGTATAAGAGACAGGTCCAAAAATCACCCGTAAAGGCGCGTTAATCTGAACAATTCAATCCCTTGTCTAGTGCTGCTCATTGGCTTTGCCAAAACATGTTCGGGCGCTTTGTCTCTGTGCCTAGTTTCCTGATTGTTTCGGGGGCTTGTTCTGTAACGAGTTGCTTACGCATCTCCAGGGCTCTCCGTACTATCATGAATCAGATTGAAGAGAGATGATGATAGGGAGCGCCTATACATGATTGAGCTGCTCAGGCGTTTTGGTGGTAAGTTTCGCCGGTATATGGTGATTGGTCCTGCGTGCAAGCTGATCGAAGTGATCTTTGACCTGCTGACGCCGCTGGTGATTGCCCAGATGATCGATAAGGGTATTGGCGCACACGATGTCAACGCCGTTATCCACTACGGCATGGTACTTGGCGCCATGGCTGTGATCGGCATCTCGTTTACGCTTGTCTGCCAAAAGATGGCGGCGCTGACCTCGCAGGGCATGGGCACCGACATTCGCGGCGCGCTCTACGAGCACATCAACAAACTGAGCTATGCCGAACTCGACCGCTTTGGCACGCCGTCGCTTATCACCCGCATCACCAACGACGTCAACCAGGTGCAGCTCGCTGTGGCGCTGGGCGTGCGCATGCTCATCCGCTGGCCCTTCCTAGCGGTGGGCTCCATGGTCGCGGCCCTTGCCATCGACCTTAAGCTCGGCATGATCTTCTTGATCTGCACGCCCGCCATTGGCCTGGTGTTTTGGTTTGTCATGGCGCGCTGCATCCCGTACTACAAGCAGTTGCAGGCAAAGCTCGACCGCATCGCGCTCATTTGCCGCGAGGGGCTTTCGGGCGCCCGCGTGGTTCGCGCCTTTGTACGCGAAGATCACGAGCGCGAGCGCTTTGCCCAAGCCGCCGATGACCAGGCCAATACCGCCATCGCGGTGGGCAAGCTCTCGTCAATCCTTAATCCCGTCACGTTTTTGGTGATGAACCTGGGCGTGTGCGCCATCCTGTGGGTGGGCGGCATCCAGGTCAACATGGGCGAGCTCACGCAGGGCCAGGTCATGGCGTTCGTCAACTACATGACGCAGACCCTGACCTCCATCGTGTACGTTGCCAACCTGGTCGTGGTTTTTACCAAGGCGAGCGCCAGTGCGTCACGTATCAACGAGGTGCTCAATTGCGTGCCGAGCATCACCGACGAGAACAACGAGCCGGTTGCACTGCCCCAGGCACCCGCGACGGACGTCGACGCCCCGGTCTCTGCGCTGAGCTTTAGCCATGCGAGCTTTTCGTTTGGCGCGGGCGCGGCCAATGCCGTCAACGATGTGACCCTGGAGCTCCCGCTGGGCAAGACGCTCGGCATTATCGGCGGTACGGGCAGTGGTAAGTCCACGCTCGTCTCGCTCATCCCGCGCCTGTACGATGCGAGCACCGGCAGCGTGAGCGTGATGGGCTCTGACGTGCGCGCCTGGCCGCTCGATCAGCTGCGCCATGTGGTCGCGACTGTTCCGCAGCGCGCGTCGCTGGTGAGCGGCACCATCCGCAGCAACCTGACCTGGCGTGACGAGACGGCGACCGACGAGGAGCTCTGGGCAGCGCTCGATATGGCGCAAGCGAGCGAGTTCGTGCGCAGTAAGTCGCAGGGGCTCGATGCCCCGGTCGAGGCGGGCGGTAAGAACTTCAGCGGTGGCCAACGCCAGCGCTTGACCATCACGCGCGCCCTGGTGGGCTCGCCTCAGATATTGATCATGGATGATTCTGCCTCGGCGCTCGACTTTAAGACCGACGCGGCGCTTCGCCATGCCATCCGCGAGCGCAATGTGCGCGGTGCCGCCGAGGGCGGGTTGCCGCTCACGACCGTCATCGTAAGCCAGCGCGTCTCGACCGTGCGCGACGCCGACATGATCTGCGTACTCGACCACGGCTCGGTTGCGGGCCTGGGCACGCATGACGAGCTGTACGCGACCTGCCAGCTCTATCGCGAGATTTGCCAGTCGCAGCTGCGCCGCGAGGAGCTCGAGGGCCAGCAGGGGAGCACGACGCCCGCGTCCGCTCCGACCGCCCCCGCATCTGTCTGCGCAAAGGAGGGATGCTAAATGAATCCGTACACTTCCTCCGGTTCGGTCGCCACGATGACGGCCAACGTGTCCGGTAACGATAACCTCAACGACCTGGGCGACGGTCCGCGCCAGCCTGGCGATCCCGAGCGCTATCCCGTGGGTGCGGTGACCCGCCGCCTGCTGGGCTACGTTCGTCCGCATCGCATTTCGTTTGTTGCGTCGTTTGTGAGCGCCGCCATCTCCGTGATTCTGCAGCTCTACACGCCCATCCTCATCGGCGAGGGCATCGACCTGATCGTTGCCGCCGGGCAGGTGAACTTTGACGCACTGCTGCCGCTCGTTACCAAGCTCGCGATTGTCGTCGTAGGTGCTGCGGCCTTCCAGTGGCTACAGGGCTACTGCGTCAACCGCCTGTCCTACGAGACGGTGCGCGACATGCGCGTGGAGGCGAGCGACAAGCTCAGCCGTATGCCGCTCAGCTTTATCGACAGCCATGCCCACGGCGACCTCATGAGCCGCGTGGTCAACGACGTGGATCAGGTGGGTGACGGCCTGCTGCAGGGCTTCACACAGCTCTTCACCGGTGTTATTACCATCGTGGGTACGCTCGCGTTTATGCTTTCCATCAACCTGACCATGACGCTCGTGGTGGTACTCGTCACGCCGCTTTCCATCTTTGCTGCCGGTGCTATCGCCAAGCTCTCCAACAAGAGCTTTACGGCTCAGCAGCGCATTCAAGGGCAGCTCGGTGGTCATATCGAGGAGTACGTAGGCGAGCAAAAGCTTGTCGACGCCTTTGCCTATGGTCCCAACGCCCAGCAGCGCTTCGATGCCCTCAATGCCGAGCTCTACACCGCGGGCGAGCGCGCGCAGTTTATGGGTTCGCTCTCCAACCCCGGCACGCGCTTTATCAATAACATCATCTATGCCGTGGTCGCTGTGATCGGTTGCGTGGGCGTGATCACGGGCGTGCCGGCGGCGCTCACGGTGGGCGGCGTGCAGATCTTCCTGTCCTATGCCAACCAGTACACCAAGCCGTTCAACGAGGTCACCAACGTCATTACGCAGATCCAGACCGCGTACGCCTCGGCGCGCCGCATGTTTGCGCTGCTCGATGCGCGCGAGCAGGAGCCCGACGCGTCGGACGCTGTAGAGCTTGCCGCCCCGCAGGGCGAGGTGACTTTTGAACACGTGGACTTTAGCTACGTGCTCGACCGCAAGCTGCTGCAGGACATCTGCATCGAGGCTAAGCCCGGCATGCGCTTTGCCCTGGTCGGCCCCACGGGCTGTGGCAAGACGACGCTCATCAACCTGCTGCTGCGCTTTTACGATATCGATGCTGGGCGCATCGCGGTCGATGGTCGCTCCTCGCGTGACTACACGCGTGCGAGCCTGCGCCGCGCCTTTGGCATGGTGCTGCAGGACACCTGGCTGTTCGAGGGCACGGTGGCGGACAACATCGCTTACGGTTGCCCGGGAGCCACGCGCGAGCAGGTTATTGAAGCCGCCAAGCGCGCTCATGCGCACAAGTTTATCGTGCAGCTGCCAGGCGGCTACGATACGGTGATCGGCGAGGACGGCGGCACGTTTAGCCAGGGTCAAAAACAGCTGCTGTGCATCGCGCGCGTCATGCTTACCGATCCGGCTATCTTGCTGCTGGACGAGGCAACGTCGAGCATCGATACACGCACCGAGCTGCAGGTGCAGGCGGCATTCGACGAGCTTATGGCCGGTCGCACGAGTTTTGTCGTGGCGCACCGCCTGTCGACGATCCGCAACGCCGACTGCATTCTGGTCATGCGCGACGGCCAGATTATCGAGCGCGGCACGCACGACGAGCTGCTGGCGGCAGACGGCTTCTATGCCGAGCTCTACCGCAGCCAGTTTGCCCAGTAAGCACGGTCGTGGGGCAAATTAATCAATCGACAGAAGGTGGTTTACATCTGTCACGTTAGTACTAAGATATTCATCTAATAAATTGCATTAGTGGCTTTAGTTTTGGGGGAAACGAGGCAACGTGACTATGACGTGCTCTTTGGTGGTTAACAGCAAGAGCGGTAATACCAGGATGGTTTCGGGTGCGATCAAGCGCGCTCTGCAGGCTGCGGGCGTTGAGTTTGTCCATGCCGCGGCGTTGAGTGACGATGCGGATGCAGATCAGGTTGCGCTCGAGGCGCAGGGGGCCTGCGCGGCCGACATGGTGCTCGTCGGTTTTTGGTGCGACAAGGGCGCGTGCACGCCTTCGGTCGCGGCGTTGCTCTCCGCCTTGCACGGCAAGCGCGTGTTCCTGTTTGGCACCTGCGGCTTTGGCGCCGACCAGAGCTATTACCAGCAGATTATCGACCGCGTAGCTTCCAATTTGGCTGGGGATGCCGAGCTTGCGGGCTGGGCGATGTGCCAGGGTAAGATGGGCCCTGCGGTCAAGCAGCGCTACGAGGCCATGCTCGAGCAAGATCCCGACAACGCCCGCTTTAAGATGCTGCTCGACAACTGGGTTGCCGCGAAGGATCATCCCACCAAGGAAGATATGGATAACATGGCGGCGGCGGCCAAGAAGGCCGTGCTGGGCGAGTAACTTCGTCGTTCGCGGTCCTTCGTGCAAAACAATACAAATGTGAAAGCCTCGAAATTCTCGAGGCTTTTTTCTTGACACTCGTGGGCGCAACTGTGGCAAGCGTTTGGGGGTGACACTTTCCATCACCCCGATGACGAGACCGTCCTGGACGACACGCTCTCATGCGTTCGCTGGATGTATTCAGAGTGGGACGGGCTTTCCGGATGGATGGGGATTCGGAAAGTGCGTCCCAGAATTTGCCTTTGGAGTGGGATGCAGTTTCCGGTTGAGGGCTCTGGCGGAAAATGCGACCCGGAATTTGCGATCAGAGTGGGATGCGCTTTCCCAACAGGCTCTCAAGCGGAAACTGCGTCCCATTCCGAAGGCAGATTCCGGGACACACTTTCCGAATACAAAGAAGGCCACTTAATGTGGCCTTCAACTTATATATGTTCAGCGGATACCCCTATGACAAGCCGCGCTCCAACAACAGGGCGTCTGTCCGGGCGGAGGCATATAAGGTT
Organism: uncultured Collinsella sp.; assembly: GCA_900546965.1. Taxonomy (GTDB): domain Bacteria; phylum Actinomycetota; class Coriobacteriia; order Coriobacteriales; family Coriobacteriaceae; genus Collinsella. The sequence continues at coordinate 2,104 of URFE01000102.1, read as the reverse complement.
CATCGCGAGTTTCGCACGCAAAGGAGGCCACTTAATGTGGCCTCCGTCTTGCGCAGGACTGTCCGAGCAGGGAACCTTATATGCCTCCGCCCGGACAGACGTTTCAGTTATGAACTCGCAGCTAGTCGCTACTTAATCTTGGTCGTGCCCGGTGCCAGGTTGGGGTCGGTCTCGTTGGCCTCGGTCTGGAAATGCTCGGTATAGACGTTCTTGCCGTCGCGGAACATCTCGTAGTACTGCATCTTGGCGTAATCCTCGCGCGCCTTGGTTGCGGCTGCGGCATCGGCGTCGTCACCGGTGACGTTGGAGGAAAGCGCCCAGCGCAGGCTGGCGTCCTCGTAGCCGACCGAGTTGATGGCGGGCAGCGACTCGCGCAGCGTCATGTGCGCTTTCTGGTAGTCGGTCAGCGGTGCGCCGATCAGCTGCATAAGCTGCGTGGACAGGTAGTTGGTGGACAGGTCGTCGACCTCACTCGTCTGGTCGCAACCGGCAACGTCGTAGTTGGCCCAGATGATGTAGTCGGTCTGCCACAGACGCTCCTGATGCGTAGCATCGTCTTCGCCGGTAAACCACTTGTCATTGAACTTGGACGGGAAGAACGGCTGGTGGTCGCCCCAGAACACCACGACCACCTTACGGTCGAGCTTGCTCAGGGCGTTGAGGAAGTAGCGCAGCGCCTGGTCGGACTGCTCGATGCACGAGACATACTCGTCGACATCGGAGAGCGTGCCGTCCTCGACGGTCTTGGCGTCCAAATCGGTCGTGTCGATATTCAGGTGCATCTGCTTGTCGACCGGCAGCAGGCCCGTATCGTAGCCCGAGTGGTTCTGCATGGTCACGTCGAAGATAAACTGCGGATCGGCGTTCTGGTCGAGCAGCTCAAGAATCTTGTCGTAGGTAGCCTGGTCGGTCACCATGCCGCGCAGGGTGTCGGCTCCCTGGAAGTCATTGATAGACAGGAACTGGTCAAAGCCAAAGTCCTTGTAGACGTTCTCGCGGTTCCAGTTGGTCGCGTGGTTGGGGTGCATGGCCGTGGTGGAATAGCCGAGCGATTTGAACTGTTCTGCCAGGTTCCCGGTCGTCTCCATGTTGTAGATGGTGTAGGGGTACACGCCCGAGCCCAGGTTGGCCATGGAGTTGCCGGTCATAAACTCAAACTCGGTATTGGCGGTACCGCCGCCGTAGGCGCTCACATAGAGCTTGCCGCGGCTGAGGCAGTTGGACAGGTTCTTAAAGTACTGCGGGCCCTCGTAGCCGGCGCGCATGTTCTGGTAGATCGAAAGGTCTGAGAAGGTCTCGTTCATGATGGCGATGACCGTGGGCTTCTCGCTGTCGAACTGCTCCTTTGCGGCGGCGCGCTCGTCGCTCTTGGCCGCGTCGGACTTGTCGTAGGCCTTGGCGTACTTTTTGAGCGTGGCCTTGGCATCGTCGACGGAGTAGTCGGCGGGTTTGGGCGGCTTGATGGACTGCGCTGCGCTAATGAAAGCGGGCAGGTAGCCCTCGCGCCAGTAGCTCTCGAGCGGGCGCCAGGTGTAGACGGTGATGCCGAGGGTGTTGTAGTAGTCGATGAGCGTGACGTGTGCGGTCACACCGCCCAGGCACAGCACGGCGACGAGCAGGTTGGTGAGCAGCATGCGCTTGGCGTTGGCGGCGCCCTTCTGACGGTGCGGTGCCACCAGGCCGGCGTACTCGCACAGCAGCATGGCGATGGCGGTAAAGCCCATGGACAGCACGCAGAACAGCGAGATCGAGAAGGTGTAGCCGGTGCCGGCGACCGCGGCGGCGGTGGAGATGGCCGAAAGGTCGCCCGGCTGGATGGGCATGGATTTAAACGTGATGACGAAGAACTCGGCAATGCCCAGGACAAAGAGGGCAAAGGCCAAGACCGCGGAAGCTGCGCCGTGGCGCTGGAACAGGAAGAACAGGCCGGTCATGAGTGCGGTGATGATGGCCCACTCGAGCAGGATGCACAGGGGGTAGACCCAGGTAAAGTCGTGGTTGGACGATACCTCCATGCCCAGCAGCGCAAAGACGCCGGCGAGCAGCAGGCACAGGACGGCGGCGACGAGCGGTTTGCCCACAAAGGCGCCGCGCGGGCGGGCGA
>URFE01000101.1:0-7407 GCA_900546965.1 uncultured Collinsella sp. | reverse complement strand
ACATAATCGCCGGAGGAGCCTCGTTGGCGCCCAGACGATGGTCGTTGCCGGCCGAGGCAACAGAGGCACGCAGGAGCTCCTGATAGTTATCGACGGCCTCGATCACCGCGGTGAGGAAGACGATGAACTGCAGGTTGTCGAGCGGGGTGTCGCCCGGATCGAGCAGGTTCTCGGACTCGGTGCCAAGCGACCAGTTGTTGTGCTTGCCCGAACCATTGATGCCCTCAAAGGGCTTCTCGTGCAGCAGGCAGACCAAGTCGTGGCGGGAGGCGATAAGCTTCATCTTCTCCATCATGACCAGATTCTGGTCGATGGCCTCGTTGACTTCGCCATAGACGGGAGCAAGCTCATGCTGGCAGGGAGCAACCTCGTTGTGCTTGGTCTTGGCGGGAATGCCAAGCGCCCACAGTTCATCGTCCAGGTCCTTCATATAGGCCGAGACGGTGGGGCGGATAGCGCCAAAGTAGTGCTCCTCGAGCTCCTGACCCTTGCATGGAGCAGCACCAAAGAGGGTGCGGCCGGTAATGACCAGGTCCTTGCGCTTGCGGTAGGCGTCCTTCTTGATCAGGAAGTACTCCTGCTCGTCGCCCACGGAAGGAACGACCTTCTTGGGGGTCTTGCCAAACAGCGCCAAAACGCGCTTAGACTCACGCGAGAGCGCGGTCATGGAGCGCAGCAGCGGGGTCTTCTTGTCCAGGGCCTCGCCCGTGTAGGAGCAGAAAGCCGTGGGGATGCACAGGACATCGTCCTTGATAAAGGCGGGGCTGGTGGGATCCCAAGCGGTGTAGCCACGGGCCTCGAAGGTGGCACGCAGGCCGCCGTTGGGGAAGCTGGAGGCGTCCGGCTCGCCCTGGATGAGGTTCTTGCCCGTAAACTTGGTAATGGCGGTGCCGTCGTGGTTGGGCTCCAAGAAGCTGTCGTGCTTCTCGGAAGTAATGCCCGAAAGAGGCTGGAACCAGTGCGCGTAGTGCGTCGCGCCCTTGGAGATGGCCCAGACCTTCATGGCGTGGGCAACGGCGTTGGCCACGTCCAGGTCGAGCGGCTCGCCGCCCTCGAGGGTTGCAGCAAGGCGCTTCCAAATGTCCTTGGGGAGGTAGTCCTTCATGACTTCCTCAGAGAACACCATGGTCCCGAAGCGGTCAGTAAGTTCGGCCATACGGAACTCCCTTCGTATCGGCACCGCGTGAGAAGCGGTGTTGATTACTAACGAACGAGTCATAGCTTAGACTCGCCGTGTTTCCGCGACATTACCGTTATGTTGCTGTCGCGAAACCAATCAATGAGGTTACCCTATCGAGGCGGCGTTGCCACCCTCAACAGCCAATCAACTGTATAAATAGCAGACCTCTCCCCATGGTTTAAGGGTAGTCAATTTGGGATGGAGCTCTATTAACTGGTATTTTGCATCAGATACCAGTCTTTATAGTCCGTGCCTAGATTAGCCGCTCTGTTATAGAGAAAGCCGATAGCAAGGCATCTTTGATTGGTATCCCCGAATAACGAGTGAAACTCCACCGTGACACAGTGGTGCTGTAGAATCCTTACAACACATCACACTATTACGTATCTAGAGGAGCACGATATGCGCGTCGACGAGGTTTTTAAGCAGGCAGCATCCCAGGGCACCGCACCCGTTTCGTTTGAGATGTTCCCGCCCAAGGGCGAGCTGACCCTCGACACGGCTCGCGAAGTGGCAGGCAATCTGTGCAAGCTTTCGCCGAGCTTTGTCTCGGTCACCTGCTCGGCTGGCGGCTCGGGCAACGGCGCCACCACCGCCCCCATCGCGCATATGATTACGAGCGAATTCGATACACCCTCGGTGGCACACCTTACCTGCGTGGGCCGCTCGCACGCCGATATCGCCGCCAAGATCGACGAGTATCGCACCGCCGGCGTGGAAAACATCCTGGCCCTGCGTGGCGATCTCCCTGCCGGCGCGACCGAGGACGACAAGCCCGCCTCGGACTACGCCTACGCCCGCGACCTCATCCCCGAGCTCGTCGACGCCGGCTTTTGCGTGGGCGCCGCAGCCTACCCCGAGGGCCACATTGCCTGTGAGGATCTCAACCTCTCGGTCGAACACCTCAAGCAAAAGCAGGACGCCGGCGCGAGCTTCTTTGTGACGCAGCTCTTCTTTGATAATGAGTGCTTCTACCGTTTTCGCGAGCTTGCCGACAAGGCCGGCATCACCGTGCCCATTACCGCGGGCATCATGCCGTTTATGGGCAAGTCGCAGATCAGCCGCATGGTCTTTATGTGCGGCGCGTCGCTGCCCTCCCCCGTCATCAAGATTCTCGCCAAGTACGAGAACGACCCCGAGAGCCTGCAGGCAGCTGGTGTAGATTATGCAGCCCGCCAGCTTTGCGACCTCAAGGAGCACGGCGCTGACGGCCTGCACCTGTACACTATGAACCGTCCTGCGATCGCCGCGACCATTATGGAGCGCCTGGGGTAATGGAAAAACCGCACATCGATACAACCGCTGTCGAAGTGCCGGCCGACCTTGCGTCGCCGGCGCTTTACCGTGTCGATGCTGCGTACCATCCCCGTGTCGACCGCGCCGAGATGCTGCGGTATCTGGGTTACGGCGGCCAGCAGATTGAGCCCGAGCTGTCACGACGTATTGAGCTTGTGGTCGAGCGTCTGGAACTGGACATTGAGCCTCGTGGCGTGCGCCGCGTGTTTGCCGTCGATGCCACGGGCGTGGACGAACAAAGTGAGCCTTGCATTCGCTTGGTCGGCACCAACGTTGAGCTGCGAGGTCGCGATATCTATCGACATCTCAAAGATGCCCGCTTTGCCGCGCTCATGGCATGCACCCTCGGCATGGACGCCGAGCGTCGCCTGCGCACCACGGGAGCCCAACATCCCCTGGAGGGCGCCGTGCTCGACGCCGCGTGCTCCGCTTACGTGGAAGCCGCCGTTGAGCAAATGGACCAGCAGGTCAAGGCTGCGGCCGCCGCACACGGACTCGCCGGCAACTGGCGTTTTAGTCCCGGCTACGGCGACTGCCCGCTCTCGGCCCAGCGCTCGATCGTCAATGCGCTCAACGCCACGCGGCTCATCGGGCTTACCGTCACACCCACCAGCCTGCTCATGCCCACCAAAAGCGTGACCGCGGTGATCGGCCTATTCGACGGCGAAGTCCACGACGCCCAGAGCCGCCCCACCTGCAATATCTGCCGCATGCGCGAGCACTGCCGCTTCCGCGCCGCCCACACCACCTGCTATTCCAGCCATTAGGAGCCCTCGATGTTTACTCCGCTTATCACTCATGATCTGGACGGTACCGCGCTGGCAGCGCCCGTCAATGCCGCACGCTGCAACGGCGCTGCATACAAGACACGCACGATCGACGACCTGCGCATTAAGGACGATCGCCTGCGTGCGGCCATCGATGGCACGGGACACCTGCTGTTCGACGGCGGCATGGGCACCATGTTGCAGGCCGCTGGCATGAAGGCGGGCGCCCTGCCCGAGCTGCTCAACTTTGAGGAGCCCCAGGTCATTACCGACATTCAGCGCCAGTACGTCGAGGCTGGCTGCGACGTGATCACCGCCAATACCTTTGGCGCCAACGCCCACAAGCTCGACGGTGCTGCCACCGTGGCAGACGTCTTTGCCGCGGCCGTCACCTGCGCCCGCGAGGCCGGCGCCCGCTACGTCGCCGGCGATATCGGCCCCATCGGCGCGCTGCTTCGCCCCCTGGGTACTCTGAGCTTCGACGAGGCCTACGACCTCTTTGCCGAGGAAGTGCGCGCCGGCGTCGCCGCGGGTGTGGACCTCTTTATTATCGAGACCATGACCGACCTGGCCGAGATCAAGGCGGCTGTCCTCGCCTGCCGCGAGAACTCCGACCTGCCCGTCTTTGCCACCATGACCTTTGAGGAAGACGGCCGTACCTTCCTAGGAACGAGCCCCGAGGTCGCCGCCATCACGCTCGACGCCATCGGTGCCGACGTTTTGGGCATCAACTGCAGCCAAGGACCGGCCGAGCTCCGAGGACTCGCCGCACGTATGCTCACCGTTACCGACAAGCCCGTTATGGTGCAGGCTAATGCAGGACTCCCCCATGTAGACGACGACGGCAACACCGTCTTTGATATCCAAGCCCCCGAATACGCCGAGGCCGTCGCCGGCATGATCGCCGACGGTGTGAGCGTCGTGGGCGGTTGCTGCGGCACCACGCCGGCGCACATGGCGGCCTTACGCACGCTTATCGACAACCACACGCCCAGCCCGCGCCGCCGCAAGCCCAGCATGTCGGTCACGAGCGCCCAAACGGTCGTGGACCTTCCCTGCGACGGCCACAAGATCGCCGTCATCGGCGAGCGCATCAACCCCACCGGCAAAAAGCGCCTGCAGCAGGCCCTGCGCGACGGCGACCTGGACTACGTCGTGAGCCAGGGCATCAGCCAGCAGGAACAGGGCGCCGACATCCTGGACGTCAACGTCGGCCTGCCCGAGATCGACGAGGTCAAGATCATCCAACAGGCGACCGAACAGCTCCAGGGCTCCACGCTGCTGCCGCTGCAGATCGACTCCACCGATCCCGCCGCTGTCGAGGCCGCCGCGCGCCGCTACGCCGGCAAGCCCATCATCAACTCGGTCAATGGCAAACAGCAGATCATGGATGAGATCTTTCCGCTGGTCGCCCACTACGGCACCAACGTTGTCGGCCTTACGCTCGACGAAGGCGGCATCCCCGATACCGCCGAGGCCCGCTTCGCCATCGCCGAGCGCATCGTGGCCGAGGCTGCCCGCTACGGCATCGGCCCGGACCGCATCCTCATCGACTGCCTGGTCATGACCGCCTCGACCAATCAACGCCAAGCCGAGCAGATCCTGCGCGCCATGTCCCTGTGCAAGGAGCGTCTGGGCGTCAAATGCGCGCTCGGCGTGTCGAACATCAGCTTTGGCCTGCCTGCCCGCCCGCTGCTGGGCTCGGTCTTTTTGGCCGCCGCCTTTGGCGCGGGCCTGGACGCCCCCATCATGAACCCGGGCTCCAAGCGCTTTATGGATACTGTCTACAGCTATCGCGTCCTGAGCGTTGAGGACGAGGGCTCGACCGGATACATCGAGCGCTACGCCGGCTGGACCGATCCGTATAAGATCGCCGCAAACCCGGCAGCGGCCCAGGCGGTATCGACCGACGCCGCGCCCGCTGCTGGCACCGCCGGCGCCGACGGCAACGACGACCCCATCCGCCACATGGTCGTCTCGGGCCGCAAAGGCGAGATCGCTGCCGAGACCGAGCGTCTGCTGGCAGACCACGACGCCATGGACCTCATCAACAATCACTTTATCCCCGCCCTCGACGAAGTTGGCGTCCTCTTTGACCAGGGCAAGTTCTTCTTGCCGCAGCTTATGGCCTCGGCCGAGGCCGCACGCGTGGGCTTCGACACCATCAAGCGCCTGATGCCCGCCGGCGAGATTGCCGACAAGGGCAAGATCTGCGTGGCCACCGTCAAGGGCGATATCCACGATATTGGCAAGAACATCGTCAAGATGCTGCTCGATAACTACGGCTACACCGTCTTTGACCTAGGCCGCGACGTCGACCCACAAGAGGTACTCAAGACCGTCAAGAAGCGCGATATCAAACTCGTCGGCCTCTCGGCACTTATGACTACCACCGTCGTGGCCATGGAAGAGACCATCAAGCTGCTTCATGCCGAGGTGCCAGGCGTCAAGATCATCGTAGGCGGCGCCGTACTCACCCCCGAATACGCCAAGCAGATCGGCGCGGACTACTACGCCAAGGACGCCGCCGAAAGCGCTCGCATCGCCGAAGAGGTCTTTGGGCAGTAACACAACGGAAACAACCGAGCACCAAAACATGCCGCATGCGCCACTTGGCACGTGCGGCACGTTAGAATAGATAAGACTATGCTCGTTTTGGCAGATAGGAGCGCAAGGATGGCGATCACGCCCGCAGAAATCGCGGAAACCCGCGGCATGGTTGAGGAGCAGAACCTCGACATCAGGACCATCACCATGGGTGTTTCGCTCATGGGTTGCGGTGACGAGAACCTCGACCGCATGTGCACGAAGATCTACGACCACGTGACGCACACGGCTGAGCATCTGGTCGAGACCGCCGAGAACCTCGAGCGCGAGTACGGTATCCCCATCGTCAACAAGCGCGTTTCCGTCACCCCGGTGGCGCAGATCGCCGCGTGCTGCAAGGATGAGGACCTCACCCCCATCGCGCATGCCCTCGACCGCGCGGCTGAGACGCTCGGCATCGACTACCTGGGCGGCTTCTCCGCACTCGTCCAGAAGGGCATCGGCGACGCCGACCGCCGCGTCATCCAGTCCATCCCCCAGGCGCTCGCCACCACGAGCCGCGTCTGCTCCAGCGTCAACGTCGCCAGCCTGCGCGCCGGTATCAACATGGATGCCGTGCTCATGGCCGCCCAGACCATCATCGATGCCGCCAAGCTCACGGCCGACCAGGATTCCGTTGGCGCCTCCAAGTTTGTCTGCTTTGCCAACATGGTCGAGGACTCCCCGTTTATGGCGGGCGCCGTCCACGGCGGTGGCGAGGCCGACGCCGTCATCAACGTTGGCGTCTCGGGCCCCGGCGTTATGGCCGCAGCCCTGGAGACGCTGCCAGATTCCGCATCGATGATGGAGGTCGCCGAGAAAATCAAGCAGACCGCCTTTAAGATCACCCGTGCCGGCGAGCTCATGAGCCGTGAGGCAGCCCGCCGTCTGGGTGTCGAGAAAGGCATTGTCGACCTGTCGCTGGCTCCCACACCCGCCATCGGCGACTCCGTCGCGCGCATCCTCGAGATCATCGGCGTGGGCACCTGCGGTGGCCCGGGCACGACCTGTGCGCTCGCCATGCTCAACGATGCCGTCAAGAAGGGCGGCGTCATGGCCAGCTCCAGCGTGGGCGGTCTCTCCGGCGCCTTTATCCCCGTGTCCGAGGACGCCGGCATGATCGCCGCCGTCGAAGCCGGCGCGCTTTCGCTCGAGAAGCTCGAGGCCATGACCTGTGTGTGCTCCGTCGGCCTGGACATGATCGCCATCCCCGGCGACACCCCGGTCGAGACCATCGCCGGCATCATCGCCGACGAGATGGCCATCGGCGTCATCAACAACAAGACCACGGCCGTCCGCGTGATCCCCGCCATCGGCAAGGGCGTGGGCGACTGCGTCGAGTACGGCGGCCTGTTCGGCCGTGCGCCCATCATGCCGGTGAACCCCAACGCCGGCACCGTGCTTGCCCACCGTGGTGGACGCTTCCCGGCGCCGCTGAACTCGCTGAAGAACTAGCTGAGGGGTTCGGGCGAGGAGTCCCGGGGAGGGCAAATATATAAGGTCGCCTGCTCGGACAGTCCTGACTCGCACGGAGAGCACATTAAGTGCTCTCCGGCTCGTGCGGAACTCGCGATCGAC
>URFE01000100.1:0-7464 GCA_900546965.1 uncultured Collinsella sp. | reverse complement strand
GATCGAGGTTGAATCCAACAACGCCGGAGGCATCCTAGGCGGCATTTCGACCGGCGCGCCTGTCATGTGGCGCATGGCCGTAAAGCCGACGCCCTCCATCGGTCGCGAGCAGCAGACCGTAGACATGGACGCCATGGAAAACGCCGAGCTCTCTGTCCACGGCCGTCACGATCCCTGCATCGTCCCGCGCGCCGTCCCCGTAGCCGAGGCAGCCGCCGCCCTCGCCATCTGGGACGCCCTCCTAGAAGACGCCGGACAGCTTTAGTCCACCCACCCCAAGGGTAGTTAATTTGGGACGGGGCTATTTTAGCTACCCCCATATGCCAGTTAATATTTGCCCTGGCACCCATCGATTCGTCGACAGTCAAAGGGTAGCTAAAAAAGCCCCGTCCCAAATTAACTACCCCAGGCAACCATTCACGAAAGGGGCCTCCATGGACCTTGCTGACATCCGCCAGGCCATCGATGGCATCGACACCACGCTCCTCAACAGCTTTGTCGAGCGTATGGACATTGCCACCGAGGTCGCCAAATCAAAGATCGAGATGGGCAAGGCCGTCTTTGACCCCGCCCGCGAGCGCTCAAAACTCAACAACCTCGTCAGCCGCGCGCCCGAACGCTACGAGGCACAGACCATCGCCCTGTTCCGTCTCCTCATGAGCATGAGCAAGGCCGAGCAGCAGCGCTACATCAACGAGCTCAAGGGCATCACCGTCTCGCAAAAGGCCCACGCCACGGCTGCAGCCTTTGACACGCCCTTCCCTCAAACGGCCTCCGTCGCCTGCCAGGGCGTGGAAGGTGCCTATAGCCAGATCGCCGCGTGCAAGCTCTTCGACGTACCCGACATCGCGTTCTTCGAGACCTTCGAGGGCGTCATGCGCGCCGTGCGCGACGGCTTCTGCGAGTTTGGCGTGCTGCCCATCGAGAACTCCACCGCCGGCTCGGTCAACGCCGTCTACGACCTGCTCGCCCAGTTCGACTTCCACATCGTGCGCTCGCTGCGACTCAAGATCGATCACAACTTGCTTGTCAAGCCCGGCACCAAGCTCGCGGACATACGCGAGGTCTACAGCCACGGTCAGGCCATCGCGCAGTGCGCTAGCTTTATCGAGGCGCACGGTCTGCACGCCACCAAGTACCCCAACACGGCCATGTCGGCCGAGATGGTCGCCAACTCCGAGCGCACCGACGTCGCCGCCATCGCCTCGCGCAGCTGTGCGGCACTCTATGGCCTGGAGGTGCTGGAGCCCAACATCCAGGACTCGGACAACAACTACACGCGCTTTGTCGTCATCAGCCGCGAGCCGCGCGTCTACCCCGGCGCCAACCGTACCTCGCTCATGATCACCACGGCCAACGAGCCGGGCGCCCTCTATCGCGTGCTCGAGCGCTTCTACGCACTCAACATCAACCTGATCAAGCTCGAGAGCCGCCCCATCCCCGGCCGCGACTTTGAGTTTATGTTCTACTTTGATCTGGACTGCCCCTTTGGCAGCAAGGCCCTCGACGACCTGCTCGATTCGATCGACGACGTGTGCGAGAGCTTCACCTATTTTGGCAGCTACACGGAGGTGCTCTAGATGACCGATACCGCCGCAACCCGCCCCTACGGCGTCCTGGGTCGTGTGCTGGGCCACAGCTACACCCCGACCATCTACAAGGAGCTCGCAGGCCTGGAGTACGTGCGATTTGAGCGCGAGCCCGAGGACCTCCAGGCCTTTATGACGGGTGACGAATGGGAAGGCACCAACGTGACCATCCCCTACAAACGTGCCGTCATGGAATATCTTGACGAGCTGAGTCCGCTGGCCGAACGCATGGGCAACGTCAACACCATCACGCGCCTGCCCAACGGCCGCCTGCGCGGCGATAATACTGACTACTTCGGTTTTCAGTGCCTTGTCGAGGAGCTGGGGGTTGAGGTTACCGGCAAGAAGGTTCTCGTGCTCGGAGCCACCGGCGGCGCCGGCACCACGGCAAGTGTGGTGCTGGGAGATCTGGGCGCCATCGTTGTGCCCGTGGGCCGCACGAGCGAGGTCAACTACGGCAACATCGCGCAGCAATCCGACGCCGCCCTGCTCGTCAACTGCACGCCTGCCGGCATGTTCCCCCACTGCCCCGATGCGCCCTGCACGCTCGAAGGACTTGACGTGCTCGAGGGCGTCATCGGCATCGTTTACAACCCCGCCCGCACGGGACTCATGCTCGAGGCCGAGCGCCGCGGCATCCCCTGCATCGGCGGCCTGCTGATGCTCGTGGCCCAAGCGGCACAGGCCGTCGAGCGCTATACCGGCCAAGTCACCCCGCGCAAGCGCATCTTGGACGTAACAGAGCGTCTGTCCCGCCGCGAGCAAAACATTGCCCTGATCGGCATGCCGGGTTCGGGCAAGACCCGCGTGGGCGAGCAGATCGCCCTGCTCACGGGTCGCGAGCACATCGACTTGGACCGAGCGCTTGAGGAGCGCCTGGGCATGCCCTGCGCCGACTATATCGTCGAGCGCGGCGAGGCAACCTTCCGCGAGCAGGAGACGGCGGCGCTGGCCGACATCTCCAAGCGCAGCGGCCTGGTGCTCTCCACCGGCGGCGGCGTGGTCACGCGCGATGAGAACTACCCGCTGCTGCACCAGAATAGCCAAATCGTGATGCTCAACCGCAAGCTCGAAGAGCTCGCCCACAAGGGCCGCCCCATCACCGCCCGCGACGGCATCGAAAAGCTGGCGGAACAGCGCATGCCGCGCTACCGCGCCTGGGCCGACTACATCATCGACTCACGCGACTGCGCCGCCAACACCGCCCGTGCCCTCCTCGACACCCTCTCACCCGCTCTCTAACCAAAACCACCACAAAGGGGCCAGGCACCTTTGTGGTGGTTTTCCAACCGCAAAGGAAGCAACCATGAAAGCACTCGTCATTAATGGCCCCAACCTCAACATGCTCGGCATTCGCGAGCCGGGCATCTATGGCAGCGACAACTACGACCGCTTAGTGCAGATCTGCCAGGAAGCGGGCGCCGCACAGGGCTTCGACGAGGTCGAGGTCTTCCAGTCCAACCACGAGGGCAACATCATCGACAAGATCCAGGAGGCTTACGGAAAGGTTGACGGCATCGTCATCAACCCGGCCGCCTACACGCACACAAGCGTGGCCATCCTGGACGCGCTCAAAGCCGTCGCCATCCCGGCTGTGGAGGTCCACATTAGCGCAGTCGAGACCCGCGAAGACTTCCGCCAGGTGAGCTACGCCCGTCTGGCCTGCTTCGCCACCATCACCGGAGAGGGCCTCCAAGGCTACGCCCACGCGTTGGAGCTGCTGAAAGAGCATCTCGAAAAGTAAAATGCCAACCCCAACAAACAGCAGCGGCTTGCTCGCGCTCGGCTCCAGCAACACACAAGATGAAAAAAGCCCAGACCACCAAGCGGTCCGGGCTTAATAAACGATGGTGCTCCATGGCGGATTCGAACCGTCGACCTTGGGATTAGAAGTCCCCTGCTCTATCCAACTGAGCTAATGGAGCAAATAACCGCACGCCCAGCCAAACAATTCGGCCAAGCGCAAGTAATTATAACCTAGTTGAACTGCTCGCGATACGCCTTGCAGACCTCACTGACCGGGCCGTCCATGCGAAGGTCACCCTTCTCAATCCAAACGGCACGCTGGCAGATGCGCTCAACCTGCTCCATGGAGTGCGAAACGAACAGAACAGTCACGTCGCCGCTCTGGATAAAGTGCTGGATGCGGGCCTCGCACTTCTGCTGGAAGAACACATCACCGACGGACAGCGTCTCGTCAACGATCAGAATATCGGGCTCGGTAATCGTCGCGATTGCAAAGGCGATACGCGCCACCATGCCCGAGGAGAAGTTCTTAAGCGGCATATCGACAAAGTTCTGAAGCTCAGCGAACTCAATAATGCCGTCAAAGTTGGCGTCGATGAACTCCTTGGTGTAGCCGAGCAGGGCACCGTTCAGATAGATGTTCTCGCGGGCGGTCAGCTCGGGGTCAAAGCCGGCACCAAGCTCAATCAGCGGCGCGATGTTACCGTGCACCTTAACGCTGCCCTCGCTGGGCTCGAGCACACCGGCGATAATCTTGAGCATCGTGGATTTGCCAGAGCCGTTGGTACCGACCAGGCCCACGACCTCGCCGCGATGAATATCGAACGAGATGTGCTTAAGTGCCCTAAACTCCTCAAAGAACAGCTCGTGCTTGGCAAGCTTGATGAAGTACTCCTTGAGGTTGGTCAGCGACTCGGACGCCATGTTAAAGATCATGGTGACGTCGTCGACCTCGACAGCCAGAGGCTGCTCGCTGTAATCAACAACAGATTCAGTCATCACAGCACTCCTTAGATGTAGAGGATAAATTTGCGCTCGGACTTATGGAACACGGTGTAGCCAATAGCAAGTGCAAGGACCGCCCAAGCGACGCACATACCAAACGTCATAAGCGAGGGCGTAGTCTGGAACAGGAAGATATCGCGCATAAACTGCAGGTAGTTGAACATGGGGTTCGCATACATCAAGATACGCACGAGATGCGGCATTTGCGCAATATAGTCAGTCGTCCAGAAGATGGGCGTAATGTAAGTCCACGCCGTAATGATGACGCTCCACAGATGCATAACGTCGCGGAAAAAGACCGTAAGGGCAGAGAGCATCATGCCCAGGCCCATGCAGAAGCACATAAGCAGCAGCAGGCAAACCGGCAGCAGAATCAGGTGCCAAGAAGGCATAACGCGGAACCACAGCATAACGATGGCGACGGCAACCAGCGAGAAGGCAAAGTTGACCAACGAGAAGAGCACCTTCTGCACCGGGAAGACCCAGCGGTGCACCTTAACTTTCTTGAGCAAAGGGGCAGCACCCACGATCGACGTCAGGGCCTGGTTCGTAGACTCGGACATGACGGCAAAGGTAATGTTACCCACGATCAAGTACAGCGGGTACATCTCGGGTGTCATTGAGCCATTGCGGCCCTGGCCAAAAATCGTCGAGAACACGATGGCCATGACGATCATCATCAGCAGCGGATTGAGCACCGACCATGCGACGCCCAGAACGCTACGGCGATACTTGATCTTAAAATCCTTGGTAACCAGCTGGCGAAGGATAAACGCATCCTTCTCAAATTCATTCTTAGCAAACGTCGCAGGCAGACTGCGAGTTTCTTGTTGCTTTGTCTGATCCGACACGGATGCAACTCCCTTACTCGTAATCGTTGACAAACGTACAGTATAGACCCGACAGCAAAGTAAATGATTCGCGCAGCAAAACTGGAGAACTATCCCACATCTTAGGATGTCAGGCGCAAACGGCTATACTTTCAAGGATTGAATGTATAAGGAGCATTGAGTGAATTCTGAATCCATCGCCGTCATCATCCCCTGCTACAACGAAGCGCTCACGATTGGTAAGGTCATCGACGACTTTCACCGCGAGCTTCCGCAGGCGACGGTCTATGTCTATGACAATAACTCGTCGGACGATACCTCACGCATCGCCACCGAGCACGGCGCCACGGTGCGTTTTGAGCCGCGTCAGGGAAAGGGCAACGTGTGCCGTCAGATGTTTCGCGACATCGATGCCGATTGTTACCTGATGGTCGACGGCGATGACACCTACCCCGCCGAGGCGGCCAAAGCCCTCTGCGAGCCCATCCTCAACGGCACGGCCGACATGACCGTGGGCGACCGTCTTTCCAACGGCACCTATGCCGAGGAGAACAAACGTGCCTTCCACGGCTTTGGCAACAACCTGGTACGTGCCATGATCAAGTGGATCTATGGCTACAGCTTCGATGACGTCATGACCGGCTACCGCGCCATGAGTCGCCCGTTCGTTAAAACCTTCCCTGTGCTTTCCGAGGGCTTCCAGATCGAAACCGAGCTCTCGATCCACGCCGTCGACCACCGCTGGCGCATCAAGGATGTGCCCATCGAGTACCGCGACCGTCCGGAAGGCTCCGAGTCCAAGCTCAATACCGTGAGCGACGGCATTAAAGTCGTCGCGATGATCGGCACGCTGTTCAAGGACTACCGCCCGCTGAAGTTCTTCAGCCTGGTTGCGCTTCTGTTTGCGGTGATCGGCCTCGCCCTGGGCACGCCCATCGTTGTCGAGTATTTCCAGACCGGCCTCGTTCCGCGCTTCCCCACCGCCATGCTCGCCGCGTCGTTTATGTTCCTGTGCGGTCTGAGCCTTGCGACCGGCTTCATCCTCGATTCCGTGGCAAAGGTCGAAAAAAAGCAGTGGGAGGTCAACGTGTACAGCAAATACGCCTACGATGACCAGCCCGGCAAGTCCGCCACCGAGACAAGCGAGAGGTAGATCTTCCGCAAAATACTATTGGCACCACTGCGCAGATAGCCACCAACAAGAAAAGCCGCCGTTAAAGAACGGCGGCTTTTACTCTCGAAAAGTTAATAGCGGCTAGAGCGTCTTGATGTACTCCCCCAGCTCTTCCTCCCAGTCGGGCATGTGGAAGCCGACGG
Source organism: uncultured Collinsella sp. (assembly GCA_900546965.1). GTDB lineage: Bacteria > Actinomycetota > Coriobacteriia > Coriobacteriales > Coriobacteriaceae > Collinsella. Next base: position 977 of record URFE01000100.1, on the reverse strand, counting down.
ACTCGAGCTTGGACAGGTCGAGCGCGGAGTGGACCGGGCGCGGGGCGATGGGGCCCGCGGGGCTCGCGTAGTAGTCGGCGGTGCTGACCGGCACGACCTTGTCGCCGTTGCCGTTGGCCGCCTCGAAGACGGCGCGGGCGATGTCGGCCCAGCTCTTCACGGCGCCGGAGCCGGTGCAATTGTAGGTGCCGTAGGGGGCGCGCGTCCCCAGCACTTGGAAGATGGCCTCGGCCATGTCTCGCGTGAAGGTGAGGCGTCCCAGCTGGTCGTCCACGACGGTGACCTGCGTGAGCCCGTCCTCCGGGTCGGCGACGCGGTCTGAGAGTGCCTTCATAGTCTTGACGAAGTTGTGGCCCTCGCCGATGACCCAGCTGGAGCGCATGACGTAGTGGCGGGGGCACCCCGCCACGGCGATGTCGCCGGCGGCCTTGGTCTGGCCGTAGACGGACAGCGGGCTGAGGGGCTCGTCCTCCGTGTGCACCTCGGCGGTGCCGTCGAAGACGTAGTCGCTGGACACGTGGACGAGCGTAATCCCGTGCTCGGCGCAGGTGCGGGCGAGCAGGGCGGGGCCGGTCGCGTTGGCCTTCCAGGCGATGGTTCGTCCCTCGGGGGTCTCCGCCTTATCAACAGCCGTGTAGGCGCCGCAGTTGATGACCGTGCCGTAGAGCGACCAGTCGTACTGCGCGTAGGCCGCCGGGTCGGACATGTCGAAGGTGTCGATGTCGCAGAAGTCGAAGTCCTTGGCCACGCCGCGCTCCTCCGCCAGCCTGCGCACCGCATGCCCCAGCTGGCCGTCGCAGCCGGTGACGAGCGTCCTCTTGGGCGCCATGGGGACGACGTCCCTGAGCATCGGGTGGTTGAGGTCGGCCTCGGAGACGGTAGCCTGGTCCAGCGGGATCGGCCACTCGATGGCGAGCTCGGGGTCGGCGAGGTTCACGAAGGTGTAGGTCCTCTTCAGCTCGAGGGACCAGTGGGCG
>URFE01000099.1:0-7482 GCA_900546965.1 uncultured Collinsella sp. | reverse complement strand
CCATGGCCATGCCGATGCCATAGGTGGCGCCGGTCACGAGCGCGACCTTGCCGTCTAGGCGGAAGCTGTCCATAAGGTTAGACATTACAATCCTTCCAAAAGAAACGTTCATCTATATAAGTCTTGCTTCTATTACAAGTTCAGTATAGGAGAAGCGGAGGAATTAAAAGTCAGGTTTTCCTAGAATCAGGTGAACGTTCACTTTTAAAAGGTGAACGGTTGTAGCCGCTCGTCGCGATATCTGCTACATGGAGTAGCGCCCGTGCGCATCGCATTTCTCCTCTCATAGATGCGCGGCGCAAGAGGTCCCGAGTTCAACACGAGCTCGGGGCCTTTTTGTTTGGATTACGGACGCATTGCCGGACGAAAACACTATGCGTTTGGTAAATAGTCGTATGAACGTGAAATTTGTATCTAGTTTCCGTACGCAAATAAGACGAAAACAGTTTGCGTCTGGTTCTAAGCCGTACGCAAATGTTTTTCGTCTTATAATACGGTTCAGATGAGCATGAAAAGGAGAGGGACCGTACGTATGGTTGTCAGAGAGAGTCCTACCGTCGAATACAAGGAAAGCGTAACGCCGACGTTTCTTAAAACGGTGAGCGCCTATGCAAACTACGGGACGGGCAAGATAGAGTTTGGCGTTGACGACGGTGGTGTTGCAGTCGGTCTTTCTGACCCGGTTGCGGAGTGTCTGCGCATCGAGAACATGATTAATGACAGTCTGGATCCTGCGCCTCGTTACACGCTCGAGCTCGACGAGAACCGCGGAACTGTAACGCTTACGGTTTACGAGGGGCAGGACAAGCCCTATCGAAGCAAGGGGAAGGCCTACAGGCGAAATGATTCGGCGACGGTAGAGGTCGACCGTTTTGAGTACGGCAGGCTGACGCTCGAAGGCAGCAATCTGACGTTCGATGCGCTCACCTCGGCTCGCCAGGACCTGAGTTTTCATACGCTCGAACACAAGTGCATCGAGCATCTAGGCATTTCTGAGCTCACGTCGGATATCATGCGAACGCTTCGCCTGCTCGGCAAGGATGGCTATACCAATGCCGCGGCGATATTGGCGGATAACAACGAATTTCCGGGCATCGACTGCGTTCGTTTTGGCGACACCGAGGACGTGCTTTTAGATCGTGAGACGACGACGGGCCTGTCTGCAATTGAGCAGGTTGATAGGGCAGTTGCCATGTTCGCGCGCTACTATCGTTATGAGCGCATCGAAGGTGTCGAGCGTGTTCAGACCGACCGGATTCCCCTCGAGGCATTCCGCGAGGCAGTTGCAAACGCTCTAGTGCATCGGACGTGGGACGTGCAAGCGAATGTTCAGGTTGCTCTGTATGATGATCGCGTCGTTGTGACTTCACCCGGGTCGTTGCCCGCTGGCTTGACGACGGAGCAATACCTGTATGGACAGATATCCGTGCTCAGAAATCCCATCGTTGCCGAGGTCTTCTTAAAGTTGGACTATATCGAGAAGTTTGGAACGGGAATTGCGCGCATTAGGCGTGCCTATCGCGATTCGATTAATCAGCCGGTCTTTGATATTCGTGGCGGCGTGGTAGCTGTCGCGTTGCCCGTTACCGATGCCTTTGAAGGGTCTGGAGAAGAGGCTCAGGTTCTTAAGGCCTTGTCGGGCGGACGAATTATGTCGCGAAGTGAGATTGAGAAACAGACGGGGCTGAGCCGTGCGCGAACACTGTCCGCGCTCGAATCTCTGCTCAGCCGAAACGCGATCATGAAACAGGGGACAGGCCGCGCCACGAAATACGAGCGAGCGTAGTCCGAAAGACCTGTGTTACCAGGCAGGCCCCAAGCCGCGAATGGCTTGGGGCCTTTTGCATGCCGGCTGGCAATGGACCAATTTATGTCAAGTTATAGCAACATATAGCTCCGCTTGCGGGGTTTGCGACGGGCTATTCCTCATCGTCCGTATAGCGCGTGCGTCGTTATTTGCGACATCGATATGCCGGGCACTCGAGCCTCGTTTGCTCCGCGGCTGTTCGCTATTTGGCGCCAAACGCCATGCGGACGAATCGCTGGGCAAACAGCTTGTTGGCGAAGTTGATGATGTGGCCCAAGAACAGTGCCGAGATGGCGGTGGTTACGCCAAAGCCGCCTAAGTTGTGCATGCATACCAGCGACAGCGTGAACGAGGCGGCGACATGCGAGCAATCGAACATGACCTTTACGTCTCCAAAACGGCGCTTGAGCTTTTCCGCAATGACCTGCACCAAGCCGTCGGGTGCGTTGGGGACAACGCCCATGTTGACGACGAGACTGACGCCAAATGCGGTGATAGCGAGGGAGAGCAGCATGGTCGCAACCTGCGCGGGGAGCGCCGTGGGATGCAGCGGGTTGAACGCCATGAACAGATCGGTGAAGCCGCCCATTAGCGTTGAAAAGCAAAGCTCGAGCAAAATGCGCGGTTGAAATTCGCGTCGCAAGATGGCGAGCTGCGCCGCGATGTAAGCGACATAGGTAGTTGTAATCCAAAAGCCGAGCGTCTTGCCCGTGAGCATGGATAGGGTCGTGGCAAAGCACGTGAGCGCGGCGACGCCCAGGCCAGATGCCGTCTGGAGGCTCATACCGAGTGCCAGCACGGCAACGCCCGCCTGATACATCAGCATTCTTATGACGGTATGACGCCAGTCGATCTTCTCGCCATGCATGATGATGAGCGGTCGCATGCTGCTGCATCCTTTCGATTGAAGGATATTTAAAGAGAAATGTCTGACCTGGGCCGGCAAAAAGAGGGTTATCGGAGGCACTGCCTCAACGACAGAAAAGCCGGCCCCATGGTCAGTCGTCTAGGAATGTCTCGTTGTGCCAGAATGGGACTGAAGGGCTCAACAAGACGGGAAGAAAGCAAATGGCATGGCATGGGCAATAGGATGCCAAGATGGTAGGGTGCGTCTTAGCATCCTATTGCCCAGGCTTGACGAAATCGGTTTCGTTGAGATTTAGTATACGTATGGGAATCCATTTGCAAAGCGAAATAGAAGAAATTAGGTGAACGTTCACCTAATTGCAACAACTTATCGGTCAAAAGCCGAATCCCGGCCCTACCCCTCAAACATCGCCGTGGGATGGGGGATGCGATAGTATTACGTGGAGTTATTCGACAAACCGTGGGCTTCATTCGAGGGCTTTATGGAACAGCACCAGCATTATCAGAGCCTGCAAGATCAGGCATACAACGCATTGCGCTCCAAGATCATCTATGCCGAGCTCAAGCCCGGCACGCGCTTATCGGCGATCGGTCTGGAAAAGGAGACGGGAATCGGGCGCACGCCCATTCGCGAGTCCTTTGTGCGCCTGCGTGAGCAAGAGCTGGTGGAAACACGGCCCAAAAGCGGCACCTATGTCTCAAAAATCAGCATGGAGCGCGCCGAGAACGCCTGTTTCTTGCGCGAGAAACTCGAGAGAAGCGTGCTCATTAAATGCTGTTCGGCCGCCACGCCCGAGCAAAAGGATCGGCTTGAGCAGATTCTGGCCGAGTCCGAGTCGCTCGACCATCGAGAAACGCGCCGCTTTTTCGACCTGGACAACCTGTTCCACGAGACGTGCTTTGAGATTGCCGGCCGCCACATGTTGTGGGATTGGATGAAGAGCGTCAACACGCATTTTGAGCGATACAACTGGTTACGTATGGTGTCGCAGGATTTGGATTGGGAGCCGATCCGTCGTCAGCATCGCCGGATTCTCGAGGCCATTAAGAAGGGTGATACCGACACGGCGAGCTATCTGGCAGAGACGCACTTGCATCTGATGCCCGAGGAGCAGGGCCCGGTTATCGCCTTACATCCCGACTATTTTGAGCTGTCCAAAGACTCGGCAATCTAATTCGTCCTCTTTATTAGTTGCGGTTAAATAGGGACTGTTTTGCGGCTTTGGCGGCGTAAGCAGTCCGTATTTCACCGCAAGTGCGGGGGTGCAATCGGGGCATGAAAAGGCTGCGGCGCCGCTTGGAGGAAAAGACCGGAAGCAAGGGTCCATTCCTCCAGACGGCGCCGCAGCTGTTTTGGTGGACTGGATTATGTTGAGTCGGTTGATTGACCGGGAAAGCAAAGCGGCTCGGGGGCGTGTCGCTTCCGTCACGTTCTATCAGCATACAAGACGGTTTTGGTTCTTGTTCGTGACGGAAACGGCGCGCTTCCGAGCCGCTTTAAAAGAAAGGGGGCGAGGTCTAGGACACGCCCCCTTTCACGATAGAGAGCTAAACCTAGCCGCGGACCTTCTTGACGACGTCCATGGCCTCGCGGGCGATCTGCTCGACCTTGGAAAAGTCGCCGTCGGCGAACAGGGCCGGCTTGACCATCCAGGTGCCACCACAGGCGATGATGGCGCTGGAGCTCAGGTACTCCTCGACGTTGGCAGTGTTCACGCCGCCGGTGGGCATAAAGCGATGGCCGACAAACGGAGCAGCGAGGGCCTTGATGGTGTTGAGGCCACCATACTGAGCCGCAGGGAAGAACTTGGTGACCTTGAGGCCCAGATTCTCGGCAGCAGTGACCTCGGAGGGGGTCACGGTGCCGGGAAGGACGGGCAGGTCGATGTCGATGCAGTGCTTCACGACGTCCTCGTTGTAACCCGGCGAGACGATGAACTTGGCACCGGCGGTGCGGGCCTGCTCAACCTGCTCGACGGTCAGGACAGTGCCGGCGCCGACGCACATCTCGGGCTCGGCCTCGGCCATAGCGGCGATGCACTCGGCGGCGCAGGCAGTGCGGAAGGTGACCTCGGCGGACTTCATGCCGGCTGCCATAAGGGCGTGAGCGAGGGGGGCGGCATCCTCGACCTTGTCGAGGACGACGACCGGCACGATGCCCAGGGATTCAAGCGTTGTGTAGAACTGATCGAACATGATGTTCCTTTCGATGTGAGGCGCGCACGGGCGCGTGATTGCCAAAGAAGATTGGCCATGAGCCGGTTCCGGATTGGTTATCGGAGGCACTGCTTGGGTCACAAGCAATTTCGGAACCGGCTACGAGGCCAGTCGTGAAGGAATGCCAGACAAAACCGGAATGGGACTAAGTGGTTCTACCTGGCCGGAGGAATCGGGGAGCGGGCTGCAGAGATATGGGTATGGAAAGCTGCGGCCCGCGGAATGGGGATGGCTTAGCGCGCGACGCGGGTGCCACCGTCGGCGGCGGATGCCACGGCTGCGATCTCGTCTGCGGTTACCAGGTTGGAATCGCCCTTGATAGTGAGCTTGAGGATCGAGGCCGCGATGGCGTAGTTGACGGCGTCTTGCGGGTCAAAGTCGTTGATGAGGGCATGGACGAGGCCGGCGTTGAAAGCGTCGCCGGCGGCAACGCCCTCGAGCACGTGCACGTCGTGAGCAGGGGAGAACCAGTGCTCGCCGCTCTCGGCGTCAAAGAGCATGCCCATCCAAATGGAGCGCTCGACGCAGGAGATGTTGCGGACGACCGAGGCGACCTTCTTGCAACCGTACTCGGCGCAGATCTGACGGGCCATCTCGACGTAGGTGTCGCGCTCCTCGATGCCGTGGGCAAGGGAGCCGGAGACGCAGGTCATACCGAGGCCGGCAGGAGCGTCCTCGTCGTTGGCAATGCAGATGTCAACGAGCGGCAGGAGTTCCTTCATGGTGGCCTGCGACTTCTCGGGCGACCACATCTTGCCGCGATAGTTCACGTCGCAAACGGTGGTGATGCCCTTGGCGCGGCAGGCGGTGAGGGCATCCTTGCAGGCGGCGGCCATCTCGTCGGAGACGGCGGGCGTCACGCCGGAGAAGTAGAAGACATCGACACCCTTGAGGATCTCGTCCCAGTCAAAGACGTCGCGCTTGGCCATGTTGATGGCAGAGTACTTGCGGTCGTAGACGCAGCTGTTGCCGCGCTGCGAGGCGCCGACCTCAAACACATAGGAACCAAGACGGTCGCCCTGGCGCACGACGCGCGAGGTATCGACGTCGTAGACCTTCAGCGAACGCAGGGCGCACTCGCCCAGACGGTTGGCCGGGACAACGGAGACGTAAGCTGCCTTGTCACCCTGGTAGGCCAGGGAAAGCGCGGTGTTGGCTTCGGCGCCGCCGTAGCGGACATCAAACTCGGTCGCCTGCTCAATGCGCAGATGGTCTTTGGGCGAGAGCCTCATCATGATCTCGCCGAAGGTAAGAACCGTTTTACCCATGGTCGCGCAGCTCCTTCTTACTCGTGCGTACACCTTTGATATGGCGTTGGCACGGAGGTGCCAAGACGGTAGGGTACATCTTTGCACCTCCGTGCCAACGCTTGCCGAAATCGGTTTACGAAATCGGTTTCGTTTCGAGTTGTAGTATACTCACCTACAGCGTTTTGCAAGCGAGATTTTTAAAAAAATGCCTAAAATGGCTCAGACTGCCGACAATTGGGAAACGGGGTGCGCTATGGCGCAGATGAGAATCAAGGACATTGCCGCCGAGGCGGGCGTGAGCCCGGCCACGGTCTCGCGCTATCTCAACAACCGTCCCGGGCAGATGACCGAGGAAACCCGCGCTCGCATCGCGGCGGTTATCGAGCGCACCGGCTATCGCCCACGTGCCGCCGCACGCAATCTGCGCAGCTCGCGCACCAACCTCATCGGCGTGATCTTGGCCGACATTGCCAACCCGTTCTCGAGCGCAATGCTCGAAGGGCTTTCCGCCAGCGCCGCCGCGCGCGGCTGCTCGCTCATGACGGCCATTAGCGGCAACGACCCCGCCAAGGAGGCAGAGTCGCTCACCAGACTTATCGATGCCGGCGTGGACGGCCTGGTCGTCAATACCTGCGGAGGCAACGACAAGGCGATCGCCGAGGCTGCGGGACGCCTGCCCGTCGTGCTGCTCGACCGCGATGTTGCCGACGGCGGTGTCGATCTGGTGACCTCCAACAACCGTGAGCTGGTCGCCGGCCTGGTAGACGCCTTGGCCTCTGCTGGCAGCGAGCGCCTGTGCCTGCTCACCGAGGCAAGCGATGACAGCCCCGTGCGTCGCGAGCGCGCTGAGGCCTTTGCCGGCGAGCTTTCGCGCCGCGGTCTTGCGGGCGAGGTCGTCACCCTGGCCGACGGTGGCGCCACGGGTGTCAGTCGCCTGGACGAGACCATCCGCGGCTATGCGGGTAAAAAGCTCGGCCTCATTGCCGTCAACGGTCTGGTCTTCCTGCGCCTGACCGAGGCGCTGGCACAGTTGGGACCTTCGTTGCCGGCGGGTCTCAAGATCGCAACGTTTGACGACTATCCCTGGAACCACGTGCTCTTTGGCGGTGTGACCACGGCAGCGCAGGACACTCTTACCATTGCCGAGCGCGTAGTCGAGCGTCTGTCCGAACGCATCGACATCGTTACCACTACGGTGGGCGATGCCGCAAAGCTCGCCCCCAAGCGCATCGAGATCCCCGGCCACATCGAACACCGCGCTTCAACCTCGCGCTAGCATGTATGATAATATATAGACCTGTCTCTTATACACATCTCCGAGCCCACGAGACATCTCAGGAT
>URFE01000098.1:0-7608 GCA_900546965.1 uncultured Collinsella sp. | reverse complement strand
ATCTACACCTATTAAGTCGTCGGCAGCGTCAGATGTGTATAAGAGACAGGGTCGTGGGCGTCGGTGGGAACGTGGTCGACGCGCTGTTCGTCAAAGGCGATGCCGATGATCTGACATGTGGCCGAAAGCGTGGGTAGGTAGCGGTCGTAGCAACCGCCGCCGTAGCCCAGACGCGCGCCGGTTTGGTCGAAGGCCACGAGCGGCACGATAATCATGTCGAGAACATCGGCAGGCACGATAGGGAAGCGATCGCTGTCGATGTCCATGGCCGTGAAGGCCCGCGTGGGGTGGGCGATAAACGGAGCCGCGGACGCATCGTCGACAGCAACTGCCCGCATGCACATGCGCTGGCCACAAGCTGTGGCTTCGGCTGCCGAGAGCATGCACGGATAGGCCACGCGCCAGTCGCGTTTGGCGGCCGCTGCGGTTAACGCGGCTGAGTCGACTTCGGAACCCATCGCGGCATAGACGGCAACGGTGTGCGGTGCCGCGGGATCCGAGCGACCCAGTCGCTCAACAAGCCGCGCACAGATAACGGCAGACTTCGCCGCCCGCACATCCAAATCAATCGCATCGCGCCGGGCAATCACCGCTCGCCGCAATTTAGCCTTGTCCATCCCAACCTCCTCTAGCAAACCTGCCAAAAAGGGACAGGTTTATTTTGGCAGGTTTTATCTGGGTAAACAGCAAAAACAACCACGAAGGGGACACATGCACCTTCGTGGTGGTCTGTGCTGTGATGGGCGTCTGCGGCGGTTTGTCTCGATCTGTAACAGTAACTCGGCAAAATTGGACTTAGATGTTACAGATTGAGACAAAGAGCTGGTGCCGTTCGGGAACGTCTCGATCTGTAACATCTGGAGCCGATATTGCCGTCTAGATGTTACGGATCGAGACAAACCGCCGCGGTGGGCTGCGCCGCCTCGCCCAAGCCGCAGAAAAAGGTAGATTTCCGGGCGTGTTCCAAAAATCTACCTTTGTGCGTTAGCCCAGCAGGTCGACTACGTTGAAGCCAGCGTTGCTCTTGGCGATGACGTCTCGGCCGCCAAAGACGCAGGTGGGCGACTCGGCTGCGATGCGCGTCACGTCGGCGCCGAGCGAGCGCAGCTCACCGGGTGTGGCGGCGAGCATCTGGGTGCGACGCTCCTCGCGCGCATGCGGATCGAGCCCGGCCAGGTAGGTCGTGTTGCGGCGCTTGGTGAGCGCGTACGGCTTCACCGGCGCGTCCATGCCGCTCACGCAGCTCACGATAAAGCCCTCAAAGGCGGCCTCGTCGGGATCAAAGCTGCCGAGCCATGCGCCCGCGCGCTCCACGCGCTCAATCGAAGGATCGATCGCCGGGTCGCGGTAGGTGTAGAACGCCGTCTGGCGCTCGCCGGCTGCGCGGAATCCGCAGCCGTACGCACCGCCCTTCACGCGGATCTCGTTCCACAGGTAGTCGTAGGAGAGCGCGTTGGCGGCAACCGCCCAAGCGCCCGTCACGTTGATGCCCAGGCGACGCGGGTCGCACGCGCTTGCCGCAAAGCAGATGTCGCTGGGGATAACGAAAGCCTCGCGACGGTCGCGCGGCTCCGGTACCACGAGCGTGCCGCTGCCAGCGCCGTCGCCGGCGCCAAGCCCCAGGTCGCCCGCGGCATCCCAGTACGCGTCAAAGTCCTCGTCGCTGCCGGTAAAGCTCGCCATGCAGCCATCGGCCACAAAGATGCGCTCCGCCAGCTCGGCAAGCTTGGTACGCAGCCCGTCCACGCGCTCGTCAAAGTGCTCGAGCAAATCGCGCAGGAACAGGTAGAAGTCTACGCCCGAGAGCTGCTCACGCACCACGGCCGAAGGCGAGCTGTAGCTCATCGCGCGACCGAGCGCCGCCGAGTGGCCGTTGTTGATAAAGCCCTGCTCAAGCCCAATGCGAATCTGCGTGAGCACGTCGCGCACGCGGTCGGCGTCAGCATCGAGCAACAGCGTGCTCGACCACACCTCGCGCGGCAGGCTCGCCAGCGCGTCGATCTTTTCGGACAGGGCGCCGGCGCTCACCAGCAGGTAGGGGCGCACGCCGTCCACGTCGGGCTGCGTCATGACCTCGGTCGTAAAGCTCAAGAAGCCCAGCTTGCCGGCGAGCAGGTTGTCGAGTTCCTCGGCCGAATGCTCGCGCGTAGGCAGCTGCTTGAGTAGGCGGCAGAGCAGCGTTACGTAGGGCAGGTCCTCAAATGCGACGCAGCTCAGGTCGAAATACTGCATGGCGTAGGCCAGACGGTTGGTGGGGATGCCGTGGCGCAGGCAGGGGATGGGCGCGGTCGTGTCCACGACCAGCGGCGGCTCGGGGCGCGCCTCGCCAATGTCGGACACGCGCAGACGCGGCAGTGTGGCCTTGGCCTCGGGTGTGTCTTCCGCCTCCTGTGCGGCACGCAGTGCTGCCGTGCGCCCGACCACGTCGGCCAGCTCGGCATCGGTCATGGCGTCCCGCTTGGCTGCCAGCTCGGCGGCCTCGGCACCCTCCGGACCCTCGGTGGCGTCCACCGGCACCAGCTCGACCAGTGCCATGTGATCGTTCTGCAGCACCAGTTCGCGCAGCAGGTCCTCAAAATAGCTGCCGTCCAGCTCGCCACGCAGCTCCTCGTACACCGGGCCGTACTTGAGCGCCAGCGTCGCGGCGTCGTCATCGTAGAGCCAGGTGCTCAGCGCGTCGCACGCAATGGCCACGCCGTCGGCGATACCGTAGTCGCGCTGGCGCAGGTCGTATTCGTTGCTGCTGATGATGGCTTCCAGGCGCTCGCGCGGAACGCCATGCTCGCATAGGTCGCGGCAGGCGTCCTGGAACACGCGGCGCAGCTCGCGCGCCACGCCGGGCTGCGCGTTTTGCAGCATGATGAGCTCGTAGGGCTGCAGGCTCTCGGCCGCGGTGTAGCTCGCCACGTTGCCGCCCAGGCCGGCGGCCAGAATGGCCTTCTTAACTGGCGCTTCGTTGGAGCCCAGCAGCGCCTCGAACAGGATGTCCGCCGCGATCGTGCGCTTGCGGTCGAGCGCACTGCCCAGCACCAGGCCCAGGCCAACCAGGGCGTTTTCGGGCGTGGTGGCCATCTCGACGCGCTTATAATCGCAGGTCACAGGCGCCTGCACGTCCAGCGGATTGGGCGCCAGCGTAGACGGGTCCTCGCCGGCGGCAACGGCAGCGTCCATGCGGCGGCTCGCGGCACTCGGCTGCGACAGATAACGCTCGTCCAAAAAGGCCAGTGCGCGGTCCACATCTAGGTCGCCGTAGAGCGTTATATAAGAGTTGGAAGGATTGTAGTGGCGCGCGTGCGTGTCCAGGAACTGCTCGTAGGTGAGCGCAGGAATCGCGCGTGGGTCGCCACCGCTCTCGTGTGCATAGGCGGTGTCGGGATAGAGCGCGGCGTTGACGGCGTCGTCCAGCACGCTCATGGGGTCGGACAGCGCACCCTTCATCTCGTTGAACACCACGCCGTTATAGCGCAGCGTGCCCTCGCGCAGGCTCGCGGAGCTGCCGTCGCCCTCGCCTTCGGCGCCCTGCGGCAGGTCCAGCTCGTAGTGCCAGCCCTCCTGCTCAAAAATGGTGGGCTTGGTATAGATGGCCGGGTTGAACACCGCGTCCAGGTACACGTCCATCAGGTTGTACAGATCCTGCTCGTTGGTGGTGGCAACGGGGTAGATGGTCTTGTCGGGGTAGGTCATGGCGTTGAGAAACGTCTGCATGGAGCTCTTGATCAGGTCGACAAACGGCTCCTTGACGGGAAACTTGGCCGATCCGCACAGCACCGAGTGCTCAAGAATATGGAACACGCCGGTGGAATCGGCCGGCGGCGTCTTAAAGCCAATGGCAAAGGCCTTGTTTTCGTCGTCGCACGCCAGGTACAGCAGGCGAGCGCCCGAGGCAGTGTGGCGCAGCACGTAGGCGTCCGAGTCGAGCTCGGGCACGGTCTCGAAGCGCTCGACGGCAAAGCCGTGGCAGGTGGTGCCGGGTACCAGCAGCGCGGCGGCAGCGGCGCGCGGGTCGGTTGAGGTGGTGGGCATATGCAGTCTCCTTTGACGCCCCAGCGGGGGCGAATCGAGTCGAATCCTCGAGAGTATACCCATATGGGGCCGCGGCTCTGCGGCGAACTGAAGACGATGCCGGCGGAATGGGTAAAGGCCCCGCGTGACCGCCGCGCGAGCGTGGAAAATTGGACACTCGCCAAACGAGAGTGGATATCCGGAAATCCTCGCCCGTCCATCACTCGCGTATCTCTCGTCCCTCATTCGTCTCTAATATGAGAGATGACAGGAAGATGAGAGAAAAATATGAGAGATAACTGAGCAGCAAAGAGACAGGCAATCATGGTATTGTCTCAATACCAATTGTTCTACCAGCAAAAATATGTATAAATGAAGCAAATGGTAGACATTCCATCTCTATCTATCCCTTATCTCTAAGCCGAGAGATAGAGAGATAGATGAGAGATAATTTCGAGAGATAACTGAGAGACGAGGGAAATCTATCCGCGGCATTCTCCGCAGGACCGAGCGAAAGGACGTGCAGATGAACGAAAACGAGCTGACCGGTCTGCTTGAGTCTTTAAGGCGTATGGGCTCGGATGATCTTAACGTCGAAGTGAAGGAGAGCGCCACGACGCTTTCCCGCGATGTGTGGGAAACGGTGAGCGCATTCGCGAACACTGCCGGCGGAATCATCGTGCTCGGAGTGAGTGAGCGCGCAGGTTTTGTCCCGGTTGAGAACTTCGAGACCGAGAAAGTGCTCAACCAATTTGTGTCAGGCATGGGTGATGCGGGCGGTCGAGGAAAGCTGGCCAATCCGCCTAAATACACGATCGAGCGAGTGGAGCTTCAGGGCGTCATCGTTCTCGTCATTACGATTGAGGAGCTCGATCCGTCGAGCAAGCCCTGCTATGTCATAGAGCGGGGCGCCCAGGGCGGCAGCTACAAGCGCATCGATGACAAAGATGTGCCGCTTTCATCGACCGAGGTGCTCGCATTGGCGTCATACGGTCGAGCGACTCCGAGCGATCGCGACGCGGTGGCGGGTGCGGGCGCGGACGATCTCGACGAGACGCTGGTCGACCGTACGATAGATCGGGCTTTCTCGTTGACGCCCCGGGCAATGCGCGGCGCGCCGGACAAACAAACGAAGCTGGAGCGCCTAAATATCCTTGATTCCCAGGGCAATGTTACCAAGGCCGGCCTCCTTGCCGCGGGCACCTACCCTCAGCAGTTCTATCCCAAGCTCTTCATTGACGTGGCTGTCCATGCGGGAACTCAGAAGGGCATGGCGGGGTCGCTGAGGTTCATGGACCGCACAATCTGTGAGGGAACGTTGGGCGAGATGATCTCGGATGCCGTCGCAGCCGTCGCCAAGAATTTGCGGCGAACCTCGACCGTCCAAGGCGTCTCGCGTGTCGACTCGCTTGAGATTCCCGAGGAGGTTCTGCGCGAGGCAATCGCCAACGCCGTAATCCATCGAGAATACGGGGATCGGTTCTGTGGACAATCGATTGCCGTCGACGTCTTTGACGATCGTGTCGAGGTGACGAATCCTGGCGGCCTTTACGGGGGAAAGACTCGCGAGAACTTGTTTGACGGCAGCTCCCGATGCCGTAACGCGACGCTCGTGAAACTCATGTCGATTGTCCCGCTGCCGGATGGCGCAGGTTCGCCGGCTGAGGGCAATGGCTCGGGCATCCCGATGATGATCGATGCCATGCGCGCGCATGGTCTGGCCGAGCCCCTGTTCTGCCCGGGATTCGATCGGTTCAAGGTCGTACTTTACCGTTCAAAGATCGAGCCGGTCGATCATGGCGGGGGCTTAATTGTGACGGCACTCAAACACTACGGCGAGCTGGGGACGCGCGAGCTGGCAGAGCACACAGGGCTCACAATTTCCCAGGTTAGGTCGCGCGTCAACGCGCTCATTGCTCAAGGCGAGCTTGAGCCCACGGCGCCGGCGACGAGCCGCAACCGCAAGTATCGACTGTCGGAGCGCGTGGGATAGATGCGTTAGTGGACGAGGCGACCCAATAATCGACCCTCGATTGGCGTCCATTAAGGTAAAGCGGTTGTTGCCCAGTCGACGGTGATGCTAAAGACTCGGCTTACGCCGGCATGGCTCCGAACCCGTCTATCAAGAACAGCCTAAGAACCAGCTTGATGACATTTCCCGGTTTGACTTCAGCCGTGCCAAAGACGCTGCGCTCGGCGAGCTCGCTGCAGTATGCGTAGATGTCGCGGATGAGCTCCGCGCCCGAAAGCGTAAACATGTAGCCTGCGTCCGAAAGCGCATTGGGCGCGGTGGGCAACTTGGCCATGTGACAGAACGTTTGCAGGTCGGGCGCCATAACGTTCTGGTAGTCGAGGTGGCCGTTGGCATCCTGCACGGCAAGCTCCAATTGGCGCACAAAATCCAGCGCCGCCGCTAACACAAAGCTCGGCGTAGGCGCATTGACGTCCTGAGTGGTCGCCACAAGCCTACCCGCCGCCTGCGTGACAAGCCAAGCGACCTCGCGCTGGCAACGCACAGCCTTGCGCGTAACCGGCTTGATGGACGAAGAAGAAACGCTCCCCTTAGGCGGATTCGAAGCAGCCATAAGACCCTCCCATGAACAATCCGGCCCAACAAGCCCGGATGAAACACGTGTTACATCAGTATACGGGGAAGTGGGGTGGAAAAACGGAGTCGACAGCGTGAACTGCCGGCTCCGGATTGCTTGCCTTAGAGGCCGTACACTTCGACCATAGCTTCGCCAATGCGATGGGGCACGCCGGTGACGAGTGCGTTGCCCATGCAGAAGGCCCGATGGCCGTCGGTCATGCCCGTATCGGTCCAACCTTTCGGGAATCCCTGAAGCTGATCGAGCTCGTCGGGAACAAGACGGCGGAAACGGCCATCGGGACATTCGATGACGTGCTTGAAGCGGCTCGCTCCCGTGCCGCCTTCTCCTGTGAGGATGGTGCGGCTCGGCTTGTCGGTGGCATCCGGGAAGCTCATGGCTCCCTCGGAATACGTGTACGTAAAGCCTGTCTTTTTGTTAGTGCGCTCTTCGCGCTTGCTGCCCTTAAGGTAGCGCCAGTCGGGAAGCTTTTCGTCGGAGATGTAGAACTGCTCCGGGACATAAGCCTCGTCGACAAGCACGTCGCCAAGCACGTGGCGCTCACCGTGATAGTCCTCGGCAAAGTCGCAGGTCAGAACATGACAGCCCTGCATGACGCCAGCATTCTTGAATTGAGAGGTCTTTTGGCCGACGCCAAAACGAGTTGAGTTCTCGTAGGGGTCGGGTAAAACATCGAGCTCGGACATCTCGTCGGGATAGATGGCGGGGAAGGCTTTAGCCATGACGCCGTTGTGCATGCGATCAACGGGATCAACCTTGCCAGCGTCCTTTTCGCAGAAGATATAAACACGCTTGCGACGCTGGGGGAAACCGTATTCGGCAGAGTTGACCACGCGCCATTCGACCGTGTAGTCGAGGTCGGCAAGACAACTTAGGATGATGGCGAAGTCGCGACCGCGTTGAGACGCGGGCGATTTGAGCAGGCGGTCGACGTTTTCGAAGAGGCCGAACCTGTCTCTTATACACATCTGACGCTGCCGACGACTTAATAGGTGTA
>URFE01000097.1:0-7626 GCA_900546965.1 uncultured Collinsella sp. | reverse complement strand
ACCTTTGCATTGGATAGTTTGCTGCCGAGACTCACGCTTGGACCATCCATCCTGTCGTTGAATCGAATCGTACTATCGATAACCATTGTACGTAGGCGCTTTAGCGTCTCAGTGCACAATGGTATTGAGTTTTGCGAGTAGCAATATACTACGAAGACGAATTAACGTACAGTTGTACAGTATCTTTAATTTCAGCAGGTCACAAAACCACAACCCCGACAAATAATTGATCCCTTGGGGACAGAGGAAAACGGATCACCGGATCAGACCGATCCCCTCGGTGATCCGTTTTCCTCCGTCCCCAAGGGATCAATCAAAAGGAAACGAGAGTGGAAAATCTCCCACTTCAAGCCCGCATTCGAGCCAAAAGTGGGAGATTATCCACTCTCGTTCTAATCTAGTTACGGTGCCGTATCCCCGAACTACATCAAGTTGCAAACAGCCGCCGCGAAGGCTACGGGGTCCTCGGGGAGGATGCCCTCGACCAGCAGAGCCTGGTCATAGAGCAGACCGGAGTACTGCTTGATCTTGTCGGCGTCGCCTGCCTTCTGGGCAGCGACAAGCTTGTCAAAGACCGGGTGCTTGGCGTTGAGCTCGAGCACGCGCTGGCTCTTGGGCATACCGTCGGGCGCGCCCTCGGGACCCTTCTGGAGCACCTTCTCCATCTCGAGTGAAAGCGGGCCCTCGGTGGTGATGCACGCGGGAGCATCGGTCAGGCGCGCAGAGACGGCAACCTTCTCGACCTTGTCGCCGAGTGCCTCCTTCATGGCGTTAAAGAGGTCCTCGTTCTCCTTGGTGACGTCCTCGGCCTCCTTTTTCTCGTCCTCGGTCGCCAGGTCAAGATCACCGGTCGCGACGTTCTTGAGCTCCAGGTGACGATCCTCAACCTCGGGCTCGGCACCATCGGCCACGGCCTTCTCGGCAGCCTCGCGGGCGGCATCGTCCTCGTAGATCTTGGGCATATCGGCGGCAACGTACTCACGCATAGCTTGGAACGTGAACTCATCCACATCCTGCGTCAGCAGCAGCACGTCATAGCCGCGGTCGAGCACGCCCTTTACCACGGGCATCTTGGCCAAGCGCTCACGCGAGTCGCCGGCGGCGTAGTAGATGGCCTTCTGATCCTCAGGCATGCCCTTGGCATACTCGGCCAGGGTAATCATCTTCTGTTCCTTGGCAGACCAGAACAGCAACAGGTCGGCGAGCTCATCGGCCTTCATGCCATAGCTCGAGTAGATGCCGTACTTAAGACCGCGGCCAAAGTTCTCAAAGAACTTCTCGTAGGCCTCGCGATCGTTGTCGCGCATATCCTCAAGATCGGCGGTAATCTTCTTTTCCACACGCTTGGCGATGGCCTTGAGCTGACGGTTCTGCTGCAGCGTCTCGCGCGAGATGTTGAGCGACACGTCGGCGGAATCCACGACGCCGCGGACAAAGTTGTAGTAGTCGGGCAGCAGGTCGTCGCACTTCTCCATGATCAGGACGTTGGAGCTGTAGAGCGCCAGACCCTTCTCGTAGTCCTTGCTGTACAGATCGAACGGCGCGCGTCCCGGCACAAACAGCAGGGCGTCATACTCGAGCGTGCCCTCGGCGTGGAAGCTGATGGTGCGCGCAGGATCGTCAAAGTCGTGGAACGTGGACTTGTAGAACTCGTCGTAGTCCTTCTGCTCGACATCGGAGCCGCGCTTCTTCCAGATCGGTGTCATGGAATTGACGGTCTCGAGCTCCTGGTAGTCCTCGTACTCGGGCTTGTAATCGTCGCCGGCGTCCTCGGGCTTGGGTTTCTGGCGGCTCTTGGACACCATCATCTGGATCGGGTAGCGCACATAGTTACTGTACTGCTGAATCAGGCTCTTGAGACCCCACTCGGTCAGGAAGCGATCGTAGGTCTCGGCCTCGCCGTCGGCATCGAGCTTCTCGTTCTCGCGCAGCGTCAGGATGACATCGGTACCGTGCTCGGCGCGCTCGCCGTCCTCGATGGTGTAGCCCTCAAGACCGTCGGATTCCCACACATGGGCGACATCCTCGCCATAGGCGCGGCTGACGACCTTCACATGGCTGGCGACCATAAAAGCCGAGTAGAAGCCCACACCAAACTGACCGATGATGTCGACATCGGAGCCCTGCTGCTCGGCGTTCTCGGTCTTAAACTCCTCGGAGCCGGAATGGGCGATGGTGCCCAGATTGCGCTCCAGCTCCTCGGCGGTCATGCCAATGCCGTTATCCGAGATGGTAATGGTGCGGGCGTCTTTATCAAAGGAGACGCGAATGGCCAGGTCACCCTGGTCGATCTTGACGCTCGGGTCCTGCAGGCTCTTAAAGTTGAGCTTGTCGACGGCGTCGCTCGCGTTAGAGATAAGCTCGCGCAGGAAGATTTCCTTATTGGTGTAGATGGAGTTGATCATGAGGTCGAGCAGTTTTTTGCTCTCGGTCTTAAATTGACGCATGTGCAGTCCTTTCGCGCTACCCCTGTCCGCAAAAACGGCCCGGTCGCCCGAGCCGCATCGCAGACCTGCTATGTTCAGACTTAGATTTTATAACCCATTAACGCGCATATATACATACGGAATCGAAAAACTGTATGTCCGAGCGCTCCAATGCGTCAATTGCCAAGGAGTGTCCCCAACTGCCGGCAGAAAAGGAACGTCCCTATCTGCCATCTACGCGCTTGGCCATCCAGACATGGGGTTGGCCCTCGTCTTCGTAATCTACCGGGGCAATTTGCGTGTAGCCCGCCTTTGCATAGAGCGGCAGCACGTATTCCTGCGCATGCAGCTTAATAAGCTTAGCGCCGGCATCGCGTGCACACGAAGCACCGGTCTCGACGATCGCACTCGCCAGTCCGCGACGACGCCTAGCCGGCAGCACGGCGACGCGCCCCATAATGTAGGTCTCCCCCGCCGCAACGTCTTCGTCCATGTCGCATGCCGGCAACACCGGGGCCCCTGCGTCAGCCACGCGTTCAAGCTCTTCGGGAAACACGCGCGAGCAACCGGCAAGCTCGTCGTCTACATAGAGCGTCACATGAATGCAGTTCGGATCATCGTCGATAGCGTCGAACTCATTCTCGTAGCCCTGCTCGTCCATAAAAACGACGCGGCGCACCAACGCCGCGTCATCAAAGCATCCCGTCTTAAGTTGAATATCCATGGCTGCCCCTTCATTCAATGCGAACGTTAGGGACAGATTTTAGCGAAAATGAGCTCCGCGCACGCTAAACTTCGCGCGAGCCTTCGCCAGGCAATCGTAATGACCCACGTTATGGGCATCGCTCGCGATGAAGCTGTACAGGTTCTGATCGAACAGGCGCTGTGCCGGCTTTTTTTCGCGACCAAAGCGACCGCCGGCAATAAAGTCCGCCGAAGCCTGCAGCTTGCAGCCCATATCGACCAGACGCTCCGCCACGCTTACATCCTTTTGAACCGCACGATAGCGCTCAGGATGAGCGATGATCACCTGGTAGCCACGACACTGCAAATCGTAAATCGTGTTCTCGTACTCTCTAAACGCATACGCATCGGCATGCGTCGAAAGCTCGAGCAGAAACTCGTTGGTCCCATCGAAATGCAAGTGCTCCGCGGCATCGATACCAAGCTCAACGAGCTTTCGATGGTTGACCTCGAAGCCCATCTGGAGCGGAAAACCGTCAGCGTTATCACGCAGCAGCTCAAAGGCATCCCACATCTTGTCGTAATCAAAATAGGGATCACGGCAGTGAGGAGTGCAAACGATTCTGGTTACACCGGCCCGCTTGGCAGCCTCGAGCATCGCCAAGCTCTCATCGAGATCGGCGGCGCCGTCGTCTACACCCGGCAAGATATGGCAATGAATGTCACGCATAGGTCAGCCTTAATCAACTAAACGTTTGCTCGGTTGGTGAAGATGCCCTTTTTGGAAGTCCCCTGATCGTCGGAGCCCTTCTTCACCTTCTTACCGTCCTTGGTGTAGTAGGAGTAGTAGTACTCGCTGGTCTCGGTCTCGCAGTAGTTCATAACGGTACCGATGAGCTTGACCTTTTCGGACTTCTTAAGCTGGCCGATAGCGTTGAGTGCCTCCTCGCGCTTGGTGAAGTCCTCGCGCACCACGAACAGCGTGCCGTCGGTCAGACTTGCGATCTCGGCAGCATCGATGAAGGTGCCGACCGGGGGAGCATCAAAGATGACGTACTGAAACTTGGCGGACAGTGCCTTTACCAGCTTGGCAAAGCGGTGAGAGACGATGATGTCGGCAGGATTGGGAATATGCGGCTCGGCATCGAGGAAGTAGAAGTTCTTCTGACCCGTCTCGACAATTGCCTGGTCAATGGAGATCTGCTCGGAAAGGACCGCATAGAGTCCGCCGCGCGAACGAACGCCGAGCATATCGGAAAGGGACCTGCGGCGCATATCGGCCTCGACCAGGAGCACGGACTTGCCGCTCGTGGCGATAGCCTGGGCAAGGTTGATGGAAACCGTAGACTTGCCCTCGTTGGGAATCGAGGACGTGACAGTAATGGAGCGAATGGGGTCGTCCACGCTCGCAAAGCGGATGTTGGCCAGAAGGGTCTTGGCGGCATTCTGTACAACGAGCTTATCGGTGTTCTTTGCCTTAGCCATGCCTATTTACCACCTTTCATAGCCGGAATTCGGCCAACAACGGGAATGCCCAGGAGCTCTTCTGCCTCTTCGGCACCGCGGATGCGGGTATTGAGCATGTCTGCCAAAACGACATAGGCAACTGCGATAAAGATACCGGCGAGGAACGCGACAGCAACGTACAGCATACGCTTGGGACCGCTGGGGGCTTCGGGGGTCTTAGCCTCGTCGATAACGTTGATGCTCTGGGCAGCGCCGACGTTCTGAGCGACCGTACTCACCGAGCTGGCCATGGCCTTTGCGACCTTAGCCGTCTCCTTGGCATCGGTGCCGGTAACCGAAAGCGTAATGACACGCGTGGTGGTCTCGGAGGAAACAGACACCTTGTAGTCATCCAGATCGGTGAGGCCCAGTTCATTGGCTGCGCCGCTCTTAACGCTATCGCTATCCAGCAGCGTGGCGATATCGTTGGAAAGCATCTGACTCGCCGAGAGATCGTTGTAGCTCATCTGACCGCTATCGTCGGTCTTGGCGAGAATGTACATGCTCGTCGTCGCGGTATAGGTGTTGTCCATCGCAACGAAGGACACGATGCCCATGGCGATCGCGCAGACCACCGGAAGGGTGATGACCAGCTGAAGGTGCTTCTTCAACAGCTGGAACAGTTCGAGAAGGGTCATGCAGCTTGCCTTTCATTTCCCCAGTTCGGATTGACAAAACTGTCCGTATGTTATCGCATCTTTTTACCGAGACCAAACTCTATACATAAGAAACAGGCTCTCCTGTAAAAATGTCGGAAGCAATCGTAAAATTGCACAACAACGCCGCACCCGAAAGTCAAATGCGGCGTCTGCATCAATACCTATGTTGTATCGCTATGCGAATGGCTCGTCCTGCTGTATGGGAAACGTCACCGTAATGGTGGTTCCCACGCCCAACTCGCTCGACAGATCGAGCGTGGCGTGATGATACAGGGCCGCATGCTTGACAATGGCAAGCCCCAGACCGGTTCCGCCGCGTGCCTTGGACCTACTCTTGTCCACGCGATAGAACCGCTCAAATACCTTGCCCTGTTCTTCAGGCGCGATACCGATTCCCGTGTCGGCGACCGCAAGGAACGGATGGCCTTCGTCGTTGGTGCCGCACTGCAGCGTAACCGTACCGCCGGGTCGATTGTAGCGGATGGCGTTGCTTGCCAGATTATAGATGAGCCCGTCAATCAAGCGCGACACGCCCTCGATGACCACAGGCTTGGTCTCATGACTTATCGTCACATTCGCCTGGCGGGCGACCTGTTCAAGACGCTGCTCAACCGCGTAGATTGCACGCGAGAGCTCAATAGGCTCCGTGGACCCAATGGGCACCGCCTCGCCCTCAGCTGCACGCTCGGCCTCGTCCAAGTTAGACAGCGTAAGGATATCGTTGACAAGCGCTGCCAAGCGGCCCGCCTCACGATAGATGCGACCGCCAAAGTTGCGCAGGTCGCCCTCGCCCTCGACCATGCCGTTTGCGATGAGCTCGGCATAGCCCGAAATCGCCGTAAGCGGCGTCTTGAGCTCATGGGTGATATTCGCCGTGAACTCGCGGCGCATACGGTCGTTGTCCGCTAGCACCGCCATTTGGCGCTTGAGTTCCTGGCGCTGCGACTCGATACGCTCAAGCATGGGGACCATCTCGGCATAGGCGTGCTCATAGCTACGGCGTGGGTGGTCCAAATCCACCTCTTGCAACGGCGCGATGATGGCACGGGACTCGCGGCGCGCCATAAAAAACGAGAGTACCGCACCCGCTGCTGCGATAAGCAGCATCGGCGCCACCATCGACAGCAAAATCGCCGTAACGCCAGGCTGGGCCTGCGCCAAGCGGACAACCTGGCCGTTATCAAGGGCGACGGCGCGATACAGCATAATCTCGTCGAGCGTAGAGCTTGCGCGCTCCGCGGAACCCAAACCACTCTCAAAGGCCTCGATGACCTCGGGGCGATCGCCATGGTTGGGCAGTGCGGAAGGCGACGCCTCGTTGTCGTAGGCAACCGATCCATCCTTGTTAATCAGCGTGATTCGCAAGTCCTCGCGATCAAGGCTACGCAAGAACGGGATGGGCTCCTGCTGTTCGTCGAGAGCGGCAGCAATGAGCTCGGTTTCCTGCGCCAGGTTGGCACTCGTGGCATCCGCCAAGGTGTTTTGCACAAAGAACGCACCCAGCACCGTAAACGCCACGATAACCGCCATGGCGCAGACAAAGATCGTCACAAAAACGCGGTGCGACAGCGTATGTTTTCCCTGGGGGGCGAAGACCACGGGTTACTCCTCCGATGCGGTGGCCGCGGTGTCGTCACCTTCGGCACCATCACCGGCAGAAGGCTCGGCCAAGCGGTAGCCCACGCCGCGCACGGTCTCGATGGCGCTGGCATGCTCGCCCAGTTTTTGGCGAAGCGTCTGCACGTGCACGTCAACGGTGCGCGAACCGCCGTCGAAGTCCCAGCCCCACACGCTCTGCAGCAACGACTCGCGGGTAAAAACCACGCCGGGCTTGCGCATGAGGTACTCGAGCAGGTCGAACTCGCGCAGGGTGAGCTTAAGCGGCTCGCCGGCAACGGTCACCTCGCGATGGCTGGGCGAGAGCACGATGTCGCCCACGCTGAGCACATCGCTCGCCTGCTTGACCATGCCGCCGCGACGCAGCAGTGCGCGGCAGCGGCTCGCAAGCTCCATGAGCGAAAACGGCTTAGTCAGGTAATCGTCGGCACCGCCATCGAGCGCCATCACCTTGTCGAGCTCGGTATCCTTGGCGGTAAGCATCATGATGGGCACCGTCGCCGTCAGGCGATCGGCACGCAGTCGACGCATAATCGCCAAGCCATCGGTATCGGGCAGCATGATGTCGAGCAGGACGGCATCGGGTACCCGTCGCGCCACGGCAGCCTTAAACTCACCGTCGCACGAAAAGCCTTCGGCCTCAATCCCCTGCTTGCGCAGTGCATAGACCGTCAAATCCCTGATGTTGTCATCGTCCTCGACGTAATAGATCATGTTGAACCCCTTTGCGGCCG
>URFE01000096.1:0-7636 GCA_900546965.1 uncultured Collinsella sp. | reverse complement strand
CCTCTGCATCCCCGCCGGGGAGAGCGCCTCGCGCACGGGCATCCCCAGCGACGCGAGGTGCCTGGTGAGGCCCGCCCCGTAGGACGACGTCCCCTCCATCGCGATGCAGGCCGGCTCCCCGGCCGCGGCGATCGCCCCGGCGAGCGCCTCGTAGCCCGCCGCGTCGGCGGGGAACCGGCGGGACAGGACCCTGCGGCCCCTCCAGTCCAGGACGTACAGCCAGTGCGAGTCGGCGTGGGTGTCGACCCCGCAGAAGACCGGCCCGCGGGCGCCGGGTATCGATTCGTTTTGCATGTCTCGCTCCGTTCTTTCCGTGCTCGCCTGGACCGGGCAGACGGCACACTGACGGGGCGCGATAGAATGCGGTTGTTCGGGTCCGCGGTATCGCTCCATGCTCCTATTAGGTCATGCGGCGGTCTCGGCTCGCCGCGGCCCGCGCGGGACATGTCAGGAAACGAGGGCAGCCCTGTGGGCGCCAGCGGAATGTGGGGTCACCGCGCGGTCCGCATCTGATGGTGTCGACGTCAATGGTATACGGGTGCATCATCGACGTCTTCAATACAGAAGATATCAGTGCGGAGTGCATTCAGAGGGAAACCCATCGGATCCCTTCGTCCTCGGTCTTCTGGGATTAAAGCTAAAGGGAATAAGGCGCGCTTCGCGCATAGCGTGGAGTGCGGCGAGGGCTTCTTGCGTCCTGCGGAGTGTGCCTAAAAGTAAACTAATGGCGGGCCCTGCGATGTCCGGTCTTCGGCGGATCAGCCGCTGGGTGAGGGTGGTGCTTGGGGCGACGTGCAAAAAACGGAGTTTTCAGCAGCCAAAGATTGATGCATAAGGCCATAGCCGGCTTTCGCTGCCTTTGTTGATGCTTTTGCACGACGATTGGGCTTTGGCGACGATCATATATGGCTGGTTTCTCGCCGCATGCTATCCAGATGGGTCGAGTCATGAGGACTATCTACCTTTTGAAAGATTTTTGGCACCAAAATCTTATCCCGCGATGCTGAATACTCGCAAAAATGCACGCTCCGGAGGGTACTACCCAGTTATGGCCAGAAATCCATGCGCCATCTTATGCAATTAATTAACGAATTTATGCAAAATGGCTTACGTGCGTACGTCTCGGACTAGATGTTTGCCTCGGCGCTGCGTAAATCATCCTGTCTATAGTGTCTTTGACAGGCGGCCGCGGTCCCGTTTGGGATCGCGGCCATTTTGTTGTGGGTCAAATATGAACGTTGTGTTAATGAGTCGGTGGACGGTGGTGTTTTTCGGTGAGCGGCGTATCCTTCCAACGGTTTATCTAGTGTGTCAGTTGAAAAGGAAGAGGGCGCTCGTCATTGTTTGAATGTGAACTGCCGTTTGACCACAAGACGTTGCATCTGGAGCTCGAGGATAAGAACTTCGCGGGTGTGATGGAAGGTCATCAAAACGAGTTTAAGACTACAAAATCGCAGGAAGAGCTGGTAGAGGAGTCGCTTGCCAATCCTTATGGCTCGCCTTCGCTCGAGGAGCTTTGCGCTGGCAAGAAGGACATTGTCATCATTAGCTCCGACCATACGCGTCCGGTTCCTTCGCGTGTAACGATGCCTATTCTGCTGCATCACATCCATACTGCAGCGCCTGAGGCTCGCGTTCGTATTCTGGTTGCGACTGGTATGCACCGCCCCTCGACGCACGAGGAACTCGTCAACAAGTATGGCGAGGAGATCGTTGCCAACGAGGAAATCGTCATGCACGTCGCGACTGACGACAGCATGATGAAAAAGATCGGTACCCTGCCTTCTGGTGGCGAGTGCATCATCAACAAGATTGCCGCCGATTGCGACCTGCTGCTTGCCGAGGGCTTCATTGAGCCGCACTTCTTTGCCGGTTTCTCTGGTAGCCGCAAGTCCGTCCTGCCTGGTGTCGCCAGCTATAAGACCATCATGTACAACCACAACGGTCAGTTTGTGAATGATTCCCACTCGCGTGCCGGCAACCTGTGCCACAACCACGTGAGCGAGGACATGTTTGCCGCTGCCGAGATGGCTCACCTTGCCTTTGTGCTTAACGTGGTGCTCAACGGCAAGCACGAGGTCATCGGCTCCTTTGCCGGCGACATTCACAAAGCGCACGAGGCCGGCTGTGAGTTCGTGAAGAGCCTTGCCGGTGTTGAGCCCGTCGAGTGCGAGATTGCCATCACCACCAACGGCGGCTACCCGCTCGACCAGAACATCTATCAGGCCGTGAAGGGCATGTGCTCTGCCGAGGCTACGCTTCCCGAGGGCGGCGTGATCATCGACGTCGCCGTCTGTGCCGACGGTCACGGTGGCGAGGGCTTCTATCACAACATCGCCGACAACGATCCGGCGGAGTTTGAGCGTGCCTGCATCGACCGTCCTAAGGACGAGACCCTGCCCGACCAGTGGACGAGCCAGATCTTTGCCCGCATCCTGGCGCATCACCCTGTGATCATGGTCACCGACCTGTGCGATCACCAGATGATCAAGGATATGCACATGACGCCGGTCAACACCCTCGATGAGGCGCTCAAGCTCGCCTTTGAGATGAAGGGTGCCGATGCCAAGGTGGCCGTCATTCCCGATGGCCTGGGCGTTGTCGTCGCTCAGCACTAGTACGCGGCCTAAACGAATCGTTTATAACCGACAAGAAAGATAAGGTTTTATGCTTACCAAACTCCTCTGCGAATTCGGCGCAACGGCCCTCATGATCATCTTTGGCGTGGGCGTGCACTGCGATACCGTGCTCAAGGGCACCAAGTATCAGGGCTCCGGTCATATGTTTGCCATCACCACTTGGTCTTTTGGCATCTCGGTCTGCCTGTTTGTCTTTGGCGGCGCCGTGTGCATGAACCCCGCCATGGTGCTTGCCCAGTGCATCGTAGGCCTGGTGCCGTGGAGCAGCTGCATCCCCTTCATGATTGCCGATATGCTCGGCGGCTTTGTGGGCGCCGTGATCGCGTGGTTGATGTATGCCGATGAGTTCAAGGCTTCCGAGGGCGTCGTCGACCCCATTGCCCAGCGCAACATCTTCTCGACTAACCCCACCACCGAGGGTACGAACTATGCCCGCAACTTCTTCTGCGAGGCCATCTGCACCTTCGTGTTCATCAGCGCCATCCTTGCTGCCGCTAGCCGCGCTGGCGAGAACGTTCTGATGCTCGCCATCTGCGTCGGTCTGATTGTTTGGGCCGTTGGCATGGGCATGGGCGGCATCACCGGCTTCGCCATGAACCAGGCTCGTGACCTTGGTCCTCGCATGGCCTATCAGGTGCTGCCGATTAAGAACAAGGCTGACAACAACTGGAAGTACGGCCTGCTCGTTCCTGGCATCGCACCGTTTATCGGTGCCGCTCTGGCCGCACTGTTTGTGCACGGTTTCTTGGGCATGTTCTAGTCTGAGGCTACATAGTTGTCCGCTGGCCGCATGGGGTAACTTCTCAGCGCGTCCTCGGACATGCAAAAAGGCTCGCTGCGCACTTCGTGCGGCGAGCCTTTTTGCGTCCTGCGGAATGTTTTGGGAGGTAGCCCAAACAGCCCCGGCGGGGGTCCCGTGTAGTCACCCTTTAGGCGGAACTCTCCTAATTATTTGGATGAGTCGTTTACTTACTTGTACTGTTACCGTCTTCCCGCTCTTGTTGGGGTATGCTTTGTTCGTATGTAAACGTATGACATGTTGATGGGGGAGGGTGCTATGGCTCGCGAGGGCGCTCGTTCTAAGGATTCGGCTAAGCCTGGCATCAAGGAAGTTGCAGCGGTGGCGGGGGTTTCGCCTACTACGGTATCTCGCGTGCTTAATAATCGCGGCTATATTAGCCAAGAGACCCGCGATAAGGTCCATGCCGCGATGAAGCGCATCAACTATACGCCCAACGATATCGCCCGTGCCATGCTCAACGGTCGCCTGAATCTAATAGGTATGATAGTCCCCTATGTCAGCAGCCCGTTTCATGCCCAAGCGGTCCAAGCCGTTGAGCGTACCCTGGCCGAAAACGGTTTTAAGATGTTGCTGTGCAATAGCGCCAATCGACCTGATCTTGAGCGTTCTTATATCGATATGCTTCGGCGCAATATGGTTGATGGCGTCATCGTCAACTCGCTTAATATCGGTGCCGAAGCGTATGCCGAGATGGGCTTGAGTCTGGTTGGTATCGACTGCGACCTTGGCGAGACCTCTGTTCAGATTGCGAGCGACAGCTATGGCATCGGCGAACTTGCCACGCGTCGCCTGATCGATGACGGGTGTTCGCGCATCTTGTGCCTGCGCAACAATAGCCGCATGCGTATGCCTGCCAATAAGCGTACCGATGCCTACCACGATGTTGTGGAGCAGGCCGGTTTGCCCGCGCTTGTCCGTGAGGTCGAGTTCGTTAAGTCCGACGACGAAAAGAGTGCGGTCGTTGCGAAGATCCTCGATGAGAACCCCGATATTGACGGCATCTTTGCGGGAGACGACACGATGGCGGCCATCTGCCTCAACGTGATGAAGCGGCGCGGCTTGAGCGCTCCGGACGATATTAAGGTCGTGGGCGCGGATGGCGCCCGCCGCACTATGACGTTTATGCCTGACTTAACAACCGTTCGTCAAGATATCGATCGCATCGGAGAGCTCGCGGCGCAATCCATCATCGCTCTTGTTAACGGTGAAAAGCCCGAATCGAATACCAAGCTCCCCGTTGAACTCATTGAGGGCAAAACCGCGTAGTTCATCCCGTGCCAAAAGAATTCCTCAAACGCCTCTGATGACCGTTCGCCGCCATATGTCAACCGTTTGCCGACGACTGGAACTGCGAAAAGACGTATTAGTGTGAAAACGTTTGACATATGAAAACGATTGACATATCTTGCAGTTGTACCGAGTTAGTATCTTGTGGGAAAGGAAGTCTCGGATGCACAAGGTGTATTACCAGCCTGAGGGAATTTGGGTAGGCGACATCATGCCGTACGGCGAGGACGGCACGTTCTATCTCTATCACCAGCGTGACACGCGAAACCCCGGTCCTTTCGGAGAGCCGTTTGGTTGGGCACTCGCGACGACCAAGGATTTCGTCAACTACAAGGACTTTGGCGAGAGCCTTGAGCGTGGCGGCGACGAGGAAGTCGACCAGTATGTTTATGCCGGCACGGTGTTTAAGGTGGGCGACAAGTACCATGCGCTCTACACTGGTTGCAATCGCGATAAGGTCCGCGCACGCTTGATGAAGCAGGTTCTTCTTCACGCAACGAGTGACGACGCCGTCAAGTGGGAGAAGAACATCGCCGAGACGCTGCTTCCGCCCCAGGAAGGTTACGATGACCGCAACTGGCGCGATCCCTTTGTGCTTTGGGATGAGGAGAACGAAGAGTACATGCTCATCCTCGGCACGCGCGTGGGCGAGGACAAGCGTCTGATGACCGGGCGTCTGGTCAAGTTCACCTCCAAGGACCTGGATACCTGGGAGTTCCAGGGCGACTGGTGGAATCCGGGCCTTTACACCATGTTCGAGATGCCTGATCTCTTTAAGATGGGCGACTGGTGGTATCTGGTGTTCTCCGAGTACAGTGATGGCAACAAGACCCGTTACCGCATGTCTCGCTCCATCAACGGTCCCTGGATCACTCCTGCGGACGATTCCTTCGATGGCCGCGCGTACTATGCCGCACGTACCGCATTTGATGGCGAGCGTCGCGTTCTCTTTGGTTGGGTTCCTACGCGTGACGAGGGCGGCGACCCCAGCTCTTACCTGTGGGGTGGCACCTTTATGCCCCTCGAGATCGTTCAGCGTGCCGACGGAACGCTTGGCACCAAACTCCCCGACAGCATGCTTGGCGCCTTTGGCGAGGCTAAGGCAGTCGAGGCCTTTGAGCTTTCCTGCGAGTCGGGCAAGGTCGAGCAGGTGCTCGCTGCGGATGCCGGTTCCACCTATATGCTCGACGCCGACATCGAGCTCGCCGGTGACGCTGCCGGCTTCTCGGTTAAGCTCGCCGAGGACGCCGAGTCCGGTCTTGCCTATGAGTTCCGCGCCAACCTGCGTGAGGGCAAGCTCGAGTTTACGGCGGCCCCCCAGTATCCGTGGTTCCAGGTCAACAACATGGGCCTCGAGCGTCCGTTGTTCTTTAAGGGCGAGGGCACTCATCATGTGCGCCTGGTCGTTGACGACGATATCGCGACCATCTTTGTCGATGATGTTGCGCTTAACGCGCGCTTCTGCAATAAGCAGGGCCAGGGTGTGGCACTGACGGTCACCGACGGTACGCTCAAGTGCGCAAATGCAACGATCGCGTCTCTGTAATGGCATCAAAACGTTTTATGATTTCGTAAGGGAATAGAGAGGAACATGGACTACAAAGTAGTGTCTCAGCAAGTCGTCGATAACGTCGGCGGTCTGGAGAACATCGAGGGCGCCACGCATTGCGTTACGCGTCTGCGTCTGGTGCTCAAGGATACGAGCAAGTACAACAAGGCCGAGCTCGAGAACATCGATGGCGTCAAGGGCGTGCTGTACAACAGCGGCCAGCTCATGATCATCTTCGGTACCGGTACCGTCAACAAGGTCTACGATGAGTTTATGGCTCTGACGGGCGTTAAGGAGATCAGCGCTTCCGAGGTCAAGGGCGCCGAGGCGGACAAGAAGGGCAAGTTCTTCTCGGTCCTCAAGGTATTCTCGGACATCTTTATCCCCATCATTCCCGCTTTCGTCGGCGCTGCTATCATCATCGGCCTTAAGTCGCTGATCGTTGCCAACGGCCTCTTTGGCATGGAGGGCAGCCTCGCCGACCACAGCGAGTTCCTCAAGAACCTCGCAAGCTTCTTTGCCATTATTGCCACCACCTTTGACTACCTGCCTGTCCTGGTTATGTATAGCGCGGTCAAGCGTTTTGGCGGCAACCCGATCCTGGGTATCCTCGTCGGTATCGTCATGGTTCACCCGAGCCTTATGAACCGTAACGCGTTCGTTATGGATCCGTCGGGTGCTGAGTACTGGAACTTTGGTCCGCTCTCCATCCCCATGGTTGCTTTCCAGGGCGGCGTGTTCCCTGCAATCCTGACTGCCTGGTTTATGGCCAAGGTCGAGAAGATTGCCCAGAAGTACATCCCCGAGGTCGTCTCGTTTGTCTTTGTTCCGACCGTTACCCTGATTCTTGCCAACGTTGCCCTGTTCACCGTGTTCGGCCCGCTCGGCAACCTGATCGGCGACGTCCTCGCTGGCGTAATCGATGTCCTGTACAACAGGATGGGCGTCTTTGGCGCCTTTGTCTTCGCCGCGTTCCTGCAGCCGCTCGTCGTTACCGGTACGCATCAGTTCATCCAGGGTATTGAGGCCAACCTCGTTGCCACGACCGGCTTCAACTACATCCAGGCTATCTGGTCGGTTTCCATCATCGCCCAGGGCGGCGGCGCCATCGGCATGTATCTCATTCACAAGAAGCACTCCAAAGAGCGCAACATCTGCATGTCGTCCTTTATCCCGACGCTGGTCGGTATCTCCGAGCCCGCAATCTTTGCTGCAAACATGCGCTACTCGATCATCCCGTTCGTCTGCGCTTGCATCGGTGCAGGCTGCGGCGGTGCCTTCGTGAAGCTCTTTGAGGTGCGCGCTATCGGTCAGGGTCTGACCGGTGTGCTTGGCTGTCTCTTATACACATCTGACGCT
>URFE01000095.1:0-7681 GCA_900546965.1 uncultured Collinsella sp. | reverse complement strand
CGTCGGCAGCGTCAGATGTGTATAAGAGACAGCGCTCGTCCATCGCGCATATCAAACGTCGCCATCCTAGCGCACCCCCTTCAGCGGTCCCTCAACCAGCCAAGAACCTGCGTCCTCCAACAACACCTCGCTGGGGTCGCAGCCCAGCTCCCGCGCCAGGATCGCCACCACACGGCTCTGGCAAAACCCGCTCTGGCACCGACCCATGCCGGCGCGGCAGCGGCGCTTGACGCCCTCCACCGAAACCGCGCCCGGCTGGCGTCGGATCGCGGCCACGATCTCGGCTTCGGGCACCGTCTCGCAGCGGCAGACAATCTGCCCCCACGCGGGATCGGACTCGATCAGCTCCTCCTTGCGCGCAAGCGGTGCGCGGTCAAAGTCGTCCGGCGCGCGGCGAATTGGGTTCCAGTCCGCCCGCTCGTGCAGCTCCACGCCCGCCTCACGCAGCACAAGCTCCATGCGCTCGGCAATGGCCGGCGCGCTCGCCACGCCCGGCGACTGAATGCCCGCCGCCTGGAAAAGCCCCGGCACCACGGCCGACTGTCCAATAAAGAAGTCGTTCGTCCCCTTAATGACCGGACGCCCGCCGGCAAATGCGCGCACCACACGGCGCGTATCCAGATCGGGCACCAGCTTGTGCGCGCCGTTCAGCAGCGCGTTCACATCGCTCGCATAGGTCTGCGTGTCGCCCGGCTCGCGCACGGCAGCCGTTGCGGTGATCACGGTGTTGCCGTGCACGGTGCCCGTGACGATAACGCCCTTGGAAACCGGCGTGGGAACAGGGTAGAGCGGCATGAGCGCGCGCGGCTCCTTGTCCAGCACCACGATGTTGCCCTGGCGCCAGACCATCTGAAACTCCTCGGCGCCCGCCATATGCGAGATGTCTGCGGCACCGTTGCCCGCGGCGTTAATCAGGTAACGGCAGCGCACGTCGCCGGCGGGCGTTGCCAGCGTAAAGCGTGCGTCGTCGCCCGATCCCGCGACTTTAATCGCTTCCACCGGGGCGGACCGCATAAACGTCACCCCGTTGGCAACCGCGTTCTCCAGCGCCGCGATGGCTACTTCAAACGGGTCAACGTAACCGGTCGAAGGGCACCACAGCGCGCATGTTGCGTCGGCGCTGGCACGCGGTTCCAGCTCGTGGATACGGTCGGGGCCAATGATCGCCAGCTCGGGCACGCCGTTGGTCAGGCCATTCTTGCGCAGCTGTTCCAGGTGCGCGCGGTCCTCGTCGTTAAAGCCCAACACCATCGACCCGGTGCGGCAGAACAGAAAGCCCAGCTCCTGCGACCATGTACTGTACAACTCGCAACCACGGGCGTTGACCTGCGCCTTTACCGTGCCCGGTGCCGGATCGTAGCCGGCGTGCACCAGACCGCCGTTGGCCTTCGACGCCCCTAGCGCGATGTCGTTGGCCGCCTCGACCACGCAAATGGACAGGTCAAATCTCGCGAGCTGCCGCGCGATGGCGCACCCGGTAATGCCTGCGCCCACAATCGCGATATCAAACGTTTCTGCCACGGTGCCTCCAAGACAAGTTGACAGGCTGTCAATAAGACTATCCTACGGGCTACACACCACCAGCGCAGCGGCAATGCGGCGAACAGCCCCACAGCACCCGCCAACGGCAGGCGAGGGGAGACTCAGGTCAATCGGTGACCTCGTCTGCCGCTCCTGGTGTCAGAGGTTTGTCTCGTTCTGTAACAGTAAGCAGAAGAACTGGGTTCCAGATGTTACAGATCGAGACGTTTGTCAGGCGGGTCTTCCGCTTGTCACGATTTGTAACAGTAAGAGGGGAAAATCGGTCCTATGTGTTACGGATTGAGATTTAAGTCGGGGAGAGATTCTTCTGTCTCGATCTGTAACATCTGGGGACCGTTTTGGGGTCTAGATGTTACAGATTTAGATGAACCTATCAGTCGGTTTCGAATGTCTAAATCTGTAACGGTTAGACCTGCTTTTGCCGAGTTGTTGTTACAGATTGAGATATTTAACGGAGGGCTCACCGTTCGTCTCGATCTGTAACAGTAAGAGGGATTTTGGGGTTCAATATGTTACAGATTGAGATTGAGGTCGGGGAGGGACCCCTGTGTCTCGATCTGTAACACCTAGACCAGAATTTGCCGAGTAACTGTTACAGATCGAGATTGAACTCGGGGAGGGGCCCCTGCGTCTCGATCTGTAACATCTAGGACCGGATTCCGCTCCCACCTGTTACAGATTGAGATGTTTGTGTCTGCGCCAGCCCCGCGCCTAGCCGTGGTCCCATATAAACAAACCCCGTGGTAAACTTGCACGGACTGTTACTATTCCGAAAGGTACCCGTAATGTCCAAGTACATCTCCGAGCTCATGTCGCCGCAGCTTATGGGCGTCGTCTATGCCTTCGTTGGCTTTATCATCGCCCTGTATGTGCTGTCGGTCGTCTATGTGTTTATCGACGCTCGCCGCCGCGGCGCCAGCGCCTACGTGGCATGGGGCATCATCGCCCTCATCCCGTTTGTGGGCCTCATTGCCTACCTGGTCCTGCGTCCGCACTCCTACGCGTCCGACCGCGAGGAACAGGAGCTGGACATGGCCCTGCGCGAGCGTCAGCTTGCCCAGTACGGCACCTGCCCGCAGTGCGGCGCGCCCATCGAGAAGGACTTCGTCGTCTGCCCGGTGTGCGATACCCAGGTTCGCAACGTATGTCCCAGCTGCCATCGTCCGCTTGATGCGCACTGGAAGGTCTGCCCCTACTGCCGAACTCGCATCCAGTAACGCATCCATCGCCGGGCCGGCCGCAAGCCACGGGCACCGCGTCCCGCGCAAGCCGCACGCGTAACCCGCCCCCACACGATGAAGCATGCGTAGAAAATCGCCCGCCGTGCCATTAAGGTACGGCGGGCGCTTGTATACCAAGGCAACCTGCCTATAATGATGCAAGTCAAAAACGCCGAGCGCATCGCACGCACTTGCATCAGGCATCCGAGAGGAGAAAACATACCCATGAAGGCACTCTACAATGACGGTTCGGTGGCCGAGCTCCCGCAGGACGAGGTCACGCACGTCATCCGTCACTCCGCCGCGCATATCATGGCGCAGGCCATCAAGCGCCTGTACCCCCAGGCCGACTTTGCCTACGGCCCCGCGACCGACAACGGCTTCTACTACGACGTCGACCTGCCCGAGGGCGTCAAGATCAGCGAGGACGACTTCCCCGCGATCGAGGCCGAGATGAAGAAGATCGTCAAGGAGAACCTCAAGTTCTCCGTGTACGAGAAGCCCCGCGCCGAGGCCATCGCCCTTATGGAGGAGCGTGGCGAGAAGTACAAGGTCGAGCATATCGGCGACCTGGACGACGACGCCCGCATCACCTTCTACCAGCAGGGCGACTACATTGACATGTGCGTCGGCCCCCACATCTGCTACACCAAGGCTCTGAAGGCCTTTAAGCTCACCGGCGTCTCGGGCGCCTACTGGAAGGGCGACAAGGACAACAAGATGCTCACTCGCATCAACGGCGTCGCCTTTGCCACCAAGGAAGAGCTCGACGAGCACATGCACATGCTGGAGGAGGCCAAGAAGCGCGACCACCGCAAGATCGGCCGCGAGATGGACCTCTTTATGATGCGCGACGAGGCCCCCGGCTTCCCGTTCTTCCTGCCCAACGGCATGATCCTTAAGAACACGCTGCTGGACTACTGGCGCGAGATTCACCACAAGGCCGGCTACGTGGAGATCTCCACGCCGCTCATCATGAACAAGCAGCTGTGGAAGACCTCGGGCCACTGGGACCACTACAAGGACAACATGTACTCCACCGTTATTGACGATGAAGAGTACTGCATTAAGCCCATGAACTGCCCGGGCGGCGTGCTGGTGTACGCCTCCAAGCCGCACTCTTACCGCGAGCTGCCTATCCGCGCCGGCGAGATTGGCCTGGTGCACCGCCACGAGCTGCGCGGCGCCCTGCACGGCCTGTTCCGCGTGCGCTGCTTTAACCAGGACGACGCCCACCTGTTTGTGCGTCCCGACCAGCTGACCGACGAGATCGTGGGTGTGGTTAACCTCATCGACTCCGTGTACCAGAAGTTTGGCTTTAAGTACCACGTTGAGCTTTCCACCCGCCCTGAGGACTCCATGGGTTCGGACGAGGACTGGGCGCGCGCCGAGGAGGGCCTGCGCACCGCTCTGGAGCAGCTGCACATGGACTACGAGGTCAACGAGGGCGACGGCGCCTTCTACGGCCCCAAGATTGACTTCCACCTGGAGGACTCGCTCGGCCGTACCTGGCAGTGCGGTACCGTCCAGCTCGACTTCCAGATGCCGCTCAACTTTGACCTGGAGTACGTGGACGCCGACGGCACCAAGAAGCGCCCCATCATGCTGCACCGCGTGTGCTTTGGCTCCATCGAGCGCTTCATCGGTATTCTGATCGAGCACTTTGCGGGCAAGTTCCCCACCTGGCTGGCCCCCGTGCAGGTCAAGGCGCTTCCCGTCTCTGAGAAGAGCCGCGACTACGCGCACGAGGTATGCGCCAAGCTGGAGGAGGCCGGCATTCGCGTGGTCTGCGACGATCGCGACGAGAAGATCGGCTACAAGATCCGCGAGGCCCGCAGCATCGACCGCGTGCCCTACATGCTTATCTTGGGCGAGAAGGAGGTCGAGGCCGGCAACATCTCCGTCCGCGATCGCTCCAACGAGACCGTTCAGATGAGCATTGACGAGTTTGTGGCCAAGGTGATCGAGGAGATCAATACCCGCGCCTAAGGCAAACTACACAACAATTAACAAAGGCGACCGTCCACAAAGGGCGGTCGCCTTTTTTCATGCCCAAATAAGAAAAGCCGCTGGTTGAGCGGCTTTTTTTGTTGCACAAAAAGGTACAGGTTTTCGTAGAGGGGTATGGAGATGTACCTACTGGCAGTACATTTTGCGTAATCTGGGTAAACGCTGTTTTATTGCTCGTATAATGTCATCTGTCGAAAGATACAAAAACCTGTACTTTTGCGACTGTGCCTAGCTGCGAGCGAGAAGCCTGTTCTAAACGCCCCTGCATTTGCGTGCATCGCAAAGCCAAAAAGAGGGGGCGAGAACATGGAACAGACGGCACGGCGCCAAGAGCAGCTGCCGGGCGCATTTAACGGCGCCACCACCAACAGCCAGCACGGCCGCGTCCGCTGGTATCTGGTCCACACCCCCAATGGAAAAGAGCGCGAGACCTGCGAAAAGGTCCGACGCATTATCCCGCACAACCTTATGCAGGACGCTTTTGTGATGCAAAAGGAGTTCTGGTTTAAGCGGGACGGCGCATGGTCGCTCCAAACAAAACCCATGTACAAGGAATATTTCTTCGTCGCCACGCACGATGCCGCCGCGCTCGATAGGGCTTTGGCCCAGTTGAGCTTTGGCTGTCGCATTGCCGGTAGTAGGGAGCGGGCGTATATGCCCATGCCGGACGATGCGCAGGATTGGTACCGCAGCGTGCTAGATGGCGACGGCGTGGTGCGCAACAGCGTCGCGCGCATAGAAGACGGCGTGTTGCACATAGAGCAGGGTCCCTTGGTGGGGCAAGAGGCTCGTGTAAAGAAGGTCGACCGTCATAAGCGTTGGTGCCTGGTGGACGTGGGGGATGGCGACTCCGCTTTTAGGGAGCTACTTGCGCTGGACGTTCCTAGCAAGACGTAAGGGAGACGTTGCACCAGCTATTCGTTCGCATTTTGAATTTACCGATTGGGGGATCCCTGGACAACGGGGACGTAAGTTTGACTTTTGCTGCTAAAGAAGTAACAGAGAGCAATGCGCCCGTGGGGGCGGCGCTGATTGCTCAGGCGATGGGCCGGCGTGAGGGCGCCGGCCGCTACAAGGCTATGCAATCCATCATGGATTGGGACCGTTCACGCCTGGCCTACCGTGCCGTGAAGCGCGCGTTCGACATCGTGTTTAGCGGTGTCGTGCTCGTCTTCATCGCGATCCCCAGCCTTGTGCTCGCGGTACTCATCCGCCTGGAGAGCGAGGGCAGCCCGTTCTATAGCCAGATCCGCGTGGGCCGCACCCGTCCCGACGGTAGTTTAACCACCTTTCGTATGTGGAAGTTTCGCTCCATGTACAAGGATGCCGACGAACGCCTTGCCGAGCTCAAGGAGCAGAACGAGATTGCCGGGGCTATGTTCAAGATGAAGAACGATCCGCGCGTCACAAAGATCGGGAAGTTCATCCGCAAGCACTCCATCGACGAGTTCCCGCAGTTCCTGAATGTGTTTCTGGGTCAGATGTCCGTGGTTGGCCCCAGGCCGCCGCTGCCGAATGAGGTTGCGGAGTATACGGAGTATGACCTGCAACGTTTGGCCGTGAAGCCCGGGATCACCGGACTCTGGCAGGTTACGGAGCGCAACTCCACCGGTTTCGACGGCATGGTCCGCCGGGACCTCGAGTACATAGCAAAACGCGGAATCGTCATGGACCTCAAAATCGTCCTCCTTACGGTTCTGGAGGTCTTCAACGGGAGCGATGCATACTAATGCAGCATGTTTTCATCATCGGATCCAAGGGGATTCCGGCAAACTACGGCGGCTACGAGACGTTCGTGGAAAAACTGACCGAGAATCAGGTATCGCACGACATCAAGTACCACGTGGCATGCGCCGTGGACTCCGCCGAGCAAGTCGGCGAGTTCGAGCACAACGGGGCGCACTGCTTCAACGTGCTGCGCAGGCCCGTCGGTGCCGCGAGGGCTATCTTCTACGACATCGACGCCCTCAAGTGGTGCATCGCCTATATCGAGGAGAACCGAGTCCAGCACCCCATCGTCTACGTGCTGGCCTGTCGCATCGGGCCGTTTTTCGGCAGGTACGTTAACAGGATCCACGCCCTTGGCGGCAAGGTCCTCGTGAACCCCGACGGCCACGAGTGGATGCGCGCCAAGTGGAGCGCGCCCGTCCGCAGGTACTGGAAGGTCTCGGAGCGCGGGATGGTCAAGCACGCCGACCTGATGGTGTGCGACTCCAAGAACATCGAGAAGTACATTCGCGGGGAGTATGCCGACCTGGACCCAGAGACGACCTTCATCGCCTACGGGGCCGATATCAAGCGCTCCGTGCTCGCGGACGACGACCCCAAGTTCACGGGATGGCTCTCCGAGAAGGGCCTCGAGCCCTTCGGCTATTACTTGGTTGTGGGACGCTTCGTGCCCGAGAACAACTACGAGACCATGATCCGGGAGTTCATGACTTCCGACTCCAAGCGAGATTTCGCGCTCGTGACGGGAGTGGACGATTCCTTCCTTGCAGAGCTCGAGCGGAAGACGCACTTCAAGTCCGATCCGCGCATCAAGTTCGTCGGGACCGTCTACGACCAGGAGCTTCTGAAGAAGATCCGTGAGCAGGCTTACGGCTACTTCCACGGCCATGAGGTCGGCGGCACCAACCCGAGTCTCCTGGAGGCCTTGGCTTCCACTCGCCTGAATCTTCTTTTAGACGTGGGTTTCAACCGAGAAGTCGCTGAAGATTCCGCCCTGTATTGGGACAAGAAGTCCGGAGACTTGGTTGGACTTATTAACCGTGCTGACGCGATGGACTTGAAGTCGATCGAGGAGTTCGATGCGGCCTCGACTTCCGTTATTCGCGACCGGTATTCTTGGCGGTCCATCACCGACAGCTATGAAGACCTTTTCCTCGGAAGGCAATAGCACTATGAAAGGC
>URFE01000094.1:0-7694 GCA_900546965.1 uncultured Collinsella sp. | reverse complement strand
ACGATGCTCAGCAAGAAATGACGGCGCGGGCCCCAGGCGTCGAGCGCCGCGCCACCCGCAAAGGATCCCAAGATCACGAATACGTTCATAAACAGAACGGCCAGCGATGTCGCCACGACCGAGGCATCATCTGCATAGGTGAGCGTTCCGATGACGCCGATAAAGTAGCTGGTCTGAAAACCGGTGTAGATGAGAAAGCGCATCGCCACCAGGCGCTTGGCCTGCACGGACAGCGATGACTGAGGCTTTGAGAAAAAAGAGGCGAGCATGGAGACTCCTTGTTTCATACGAATACGGGCGGTGGGCATTCGCCACCGTCTGTCAAATCAACCTATCCGCATGAAACATTAAGGACGCATCAGGACCCTTCTCTCCGTTTTTCGCCCGTCATGAACTACTTGGTAGATTGTAAGGCATGTCCCACACATCAACTTAAACAAAAAACCACCACAAAGGTGCCTGGCCCCTTTGTGGTGGAAATGACGTTTGCCCAGATAAAACCTACCAAAATAAACCTGTCCCTTTTTGGCAGGTTATGGCAGCGCAGCGAGCCAGTTCCAAGTGCCCCAGGTCGCCCCGAAAGAGGAGCGACGCGTACTTTGGTACGCGAGCGACGGCTTGAGGAGCGAGATGGGGTGCTTGGGGCCGGCGCAGCGTCAAGCCTGAAGGTGATCTTGGATCAGGTCGCAGATGGCTCGGGCGTCGTTGATGTTGATGGCTCGGGTCGCAAAGCCGGCATCGAATGCCTGACGCGCCAGGGCCTCGTTACAGGCAAGGGCCAGCGTGCGACCGTCGACCAGGTCGAGCGAGCTCTTACCGCGCAGACGGTCGACACCGGAGCGTGCGACGACGATGTTGTCGAAGCCCTCGGTCTTGTAGCCCTCGATGATTACTACGTCGACATCGTTGTAGCGCGACAGCAGCTCGCGCGCGGGCATCTCGTCCTCCTCGCGCGTGTCGGCGTACTCCGCCCAGCGCGTGGCGCAGATGAGGCCCACGTGTTTTGAGCCGGCCTGGTGATGGCGCCACGTATCCTTAGCGGGCACGTCGATATCAAAGCCGTGGTGCCCGTGATGCTTGAGCGAACCCACGCGCAGACCGCGGCGGGTGAGCTCGGCAATGACCTTCTCGACGAGCGTGGTCTTGCCCGAGTTTTGGTAGCCGATAAACGCGATCGCGGGGACGGCCGGTGCCGGAGCTGCGGGCGCGACGGCGACGGGTGCGTTTGCGAGCGCGGCACCGTCAGTGGCCACGGTCTCAGCGGCAGCGGCCTGACGCTCTGCGCGATCCCATACGCCCGAGCGGCCGCCCTCCTTGTGCAGCAGGCGCACGTCGACGATCTCCATGCCGCGATCGACCGCCTTGCACATGTCATAGATCGTTAGGCACGCGGCACTCGCTCCAGTCAGTGCCTCCATCTCGATACCCGTCTTGCCCGTCACGCCCGCCGTGACCAGCACGTGAAAGCCAACCTGCCCGTCCGTGCGCGCCGGCGCCCAGCCCTCAGGCACGTCATCGACAGGCGTCCCTGCCGGAGCGATGGGCTCAATATCGCACTTACTCTTGGTAATGAGCAACGGATGGCACATGGGGATGATGTCGCTCGTGCGTTTGATGGCCATGATGCCCGCCACACGCGCGCAGGCAAGCACGTCGCCCTTTTTGGCGCGGTCCTGCAGCACCATGGCCTGCGTCTCGGGATGCATGAGGATGGTGCCCTCTGCGATGGCAATGCGATGGGTCTCGGCTTTGTCGGACACGTCAACCATGCGTACCTCGCCCTTGGCGTCCACGTGCGTCAACTCGTCACGACGGGCGTCGCGGGCGGGCTCGATGGCAGCGCTGGCAGTCGGCTGCGCGGGCGCGTCGGCGTTGCCAGCATTCGCCGCAGCCGTGACTTTGTGGGCAGACATCGCGGCCCTGCGAGCGGCCTTGGTGGCGTCGGCGTACCTGCTCTTGGCCATATGATCATCCTCCGATTTGGGACATAAATCGTTGCGTGCCCTCAATTATCGCGTGTTCCTGCGGTTTGTGGGCCACGGCATCGCGCCAAATCGAAAGTACCTGCATATCATCACCACGGCGCAGCGCCTCACGCACCGAATACTCGGCATCGCTGAACAGGCACGGACGCACGTTGCCATCGGCCGTCAGGCGCAGACGGTTGCAGTTCGCGCAAAAATGATTGGACATGGCGCTGATAAAGCCGACCGTTCCCGCCGCGCCCGGAAAGTGCCAATAGCGCGCAGGACCCGCGCCGGCAGGAGCGTCGTTGATGTCGAGCGGCTCGAGCTCGCCCAGTCCCGTCGCGGCGGCCCCGGCATTGATGCGCGCCCGCAGCTCGTCGCTCGGCACGGTGTCGCTCGCGTCCCACAGCTCGGGATTGAGTGTGGGCGCGTGAGGGTCTACGGCACAATGCGAGCTCGTGTGCTCGTCGCCGATGGGCATGTATTCGATAAAGCGCAGGTGGATGGGACGGTCGAGCGTGAGCCGCGCAAGGGACGCCACATCCTGGTTGAACCGGCGCACCACAACGCAGTTGACCTTAACGGGCTCAAAGCCCCAAGCCAGCGCCGCGTCGATACCAGCCATGGTCTGCTCGAGTCGACCCAGGCGCGTGATCCTTCCAAAGAGCGTAGGGTCGAGTGTGTCGAGCGAGATGTTAACGCGGTTAAGCCCGGCGTCTTTGAGCTGCGGCGCCAGCTTGGGCAGCAGAGCGCCATTGGTGGTAAGCGAGATGTCCTCGATCTGCGGAATCGCGCGGATGTCGCGAATAAGCGGGATGATACGGCGGCTGACCAGCGGCTCGCCGCCCGTCAGGCGTACGCGGCGAATGCCCTCCCCCGCTACCAAGCGCACAAAGCGGGCGATTTCCTCGGCGCTGAGCAGCTCGTCGTGTGCACGGGGCGCCACGCCATCGGCCGGCATGCAGTAAATGCAGCGGAAATTGCACTTGTCGGTAACGGCAATGCGCAGGTAGTTGATATCGCGGCCAAAGCCGTCATGTTGCACGTGCCCGTCCACGCAACCCTCCCCTCACGCGGCGTTTTATTCTTCGGAAAACATAATACCCCATGCGAGAATCATGCCGACACCCGTACGACAGGACAGGCCGCTTCGAGCAAGACCGGCTTCCCAAGCCCATCCTCAGCACAGACCATCACAACATTCGTTGCTTTTCCCGTTTTTGGCAAAAAACGTCGAATGTTGTGATGGTTTGCCTGCCCACGGTACCCCGTAGAGGGACCAAAACGTCCCTAAAGGCCGCCGTCCCAGTGCCGAATCACGAATTCTCGCAGGTCATTTTGACGTTTCTGGAACACCTCGCTTCGGTCGCACTTAAGACCCATAGCGAGCGCGATGGCATTCATCGCCCGGTGCAATTGCAGCTGATGGGCAAACTGAGTCCCGGTGAGGACGATCATCCTAAAGCCCAGCGCGCTCAGCACGGTCATACGCTCCGCATCCGACGCGCTGCGCTGTTTATCAAGATGGTCCGAGCCGTTGTATTCAATCCCTGTACCGCTTGCAGGCGCATATACATCGATCTCGAAATACCCGGCCTTTGCAAGATACTTGAACTCGTTGGGAACATTGACCCGATGGTTGAGCTCGATCTTGGCGTATCCCAGCCCGCCCTGGGAACGTTTTGCTACAACCATGATTGCGGTGGCCGTCTCCATGGGCGACCGCGCGCCATCGTGCACGCGCTTGAGCACGGCGGCCGCGCGTATAGCCCCCTGACGAGATCGGTTCTCATTGCAATAGGCAATCAAGTCGGCAACGGTATACCTCTGACCCATCTCGATATAATCGCCTGTCGACAGATGATTCAAATGGTATCGGGCGCAGATTTCGTAGCCATATTCCAGCTGCTCGGGCTCGCTCATCCACGAACCCGCTTGGACAAAGCACATGGCCTCATCAACCACCAGAAGGCCCTCCGCCACCTCGATAAGATGGCCTGGAGGTACCGGCGCTCCAAACACGTGGCACCTAAATCCAGCCGGCGTCGAGCGCTCAAAATCGAAGTTGACGAGCGTGTCGATATGATCGAGCTCTTCTCGTGGAATACCAAGCGAAACCAGATAGTCGGTAACAATCCCGACAGCCGTTGAAGCTCTCAGCCCCTTGGCATCGAGCCCCAATTTGGGCAGGCCCGCGGTCGGTTCCGCCTCGTTAGCAAGCGAGTCCTCATCGTATAGGCTGCTTGCTCGCGAGAGCGGCTCGGACGGGCGCGCCACGTTGTGGTACAGCCAGGCAGTCTTATGGGACAGGACGATCGGCAGGTCCATGAGCCCTCCAATGGAGTCGGATAACCAACCTTATTCCCCCGCCCACGGGTCCGCACACCTTCGTGCGCAAGAAAGCGATTCCACCCGATCGAGCGGCAGAAAAACCATCACAACATTCGATGCTTTTCCCGATTTTGGCAAAAAACGCCGAATGTTGTGATGGTTTGAGGCGAGGTGAGAGGCACGGAGGGGTCAAAGCATCGTGCTTGAACGGGTTAATCCAACTCTTTTAACCCGTGTGCCAGCTGCCAGTACTCGCCGTGCTGGGCGAGCAGTTCTTCGTGCGTGCCGCGCTCGATGATGCGGCCGTGTTCGAGGACCATGATGGCGTCGGCGTCGCGGACGGTGGACAGGCGGTGCGCGATCATAAAGGTGGTGCGTCCGCGCATGATGCGGTCCATACCGCGTTCGATGAGCTTTTCGGTACGCGTGTCAATGGAGCTCGTGGCCTCGTCCAGGATGAGCACCGGCGGATCGGCGACGGCCACGCGCGCGATGGCGAGCAGCTGGCGCTGGCCCTGCGACAGGTTGGCGCCATCGGCCGTGACCGGTGTGTCGTAGCCCTGCGGCAGGCGGCGGATAAACGAATCCGCGCAGGCGGCCTCGGCAGCGGCGCGCACCTCCTCGTCGGTCGCGTCGAGCTTGCCAAAGCGGATGTTCTGCGCAATGGTGCCGCTAAACAGGTGCGTGTCCTGCAGCACAATGCCGAGCGACCCGCGCAGGCTGGCCTTGGCAATGTGCTTGACGTCGATGCCGTCGTACGTGATCTCGCCGTCATCGACCTCGTAGAAGCGGTTGATGAGGTTGGTGATGGTCGTCTTTCCGGCGCCCGTCGAGCCCACAAACGCAATCTTTTGCCCCGGCTTGGCAAACAGGTTGAGGTCCGTGAGCACGCGGGCGCCCGGCACGTAGGAAAAGTCCACGGCATGGAAGCGCACGTCGCCGGCAAGCGGGACCAAGCCGCACGTGAGCTCGGTGCCGTCGGCAGCCACCGCGCGGCCCGACTCATCAACGGCTGCCACGTCATGCAGGTGCCCGTAGACGCCCACGCCCTGGTCCTCGGGAATTTTCCACGCCCACGCGGCATCGCCCGTCTGCACCAGCTCCACGCAGCCCTCGTCCACCTCGGGCTCAAGGTCCATGGCGGCAAACAGGCGCTCGGCACCGGCCAACGCGTTGAGCAAGAAGTTGCCGAGCTGCGTAAACTGGTTGATGGGCATGGCGGCCTGGCGCACAAAGACCAGGTAGCTCGCGAGCGCACCTACGTCGGCGAGCCCCTTGATGCA
Source organism: uncultured Collinsella sp. (assembly GCA_900546965.1). Classification (GTDB taxonomy): domain Bacteria; phylum Actinomycetota; class Coriobacteriia; order Coriobacteriales; family Coriobacteriaceae; genus Collinsella. Next base: position 2,113 of record URFE01000094.1, on the reverse strand, counting down.
GAGCATGCCGCCCGCCACGGCGACGATGGCATAGTTGACGTAGCCAATCACGACAGTCATGGGCACCATGGAGTTGGCATGGCTCACGGCGGCGGTGCCGGTGCGGCGAAGCTCGTCGTTGCGGAAGGTGAAGCCGGCAACATTCGCCGCCTCGCGGTTAAAGACCTTGATGACCTTTTGACCCGAGACCATCTCTTCGATATATCCGTCCAGGTCGCCAAGCGATGCCTGCTGGGCGGCAAAGAAACGCTTAGAGCGCGCGCCCGAGTAGCGCGCATACAGCACAATGGCCGCATCGCACACGAGCGTGATAAACGTGAGCTGCCAGTTAAGGATGATGAGCATGGCCGTGGTGCCCACAACCTGAATGGCGGCCTGAATCACGTTGGCAAAGCTGTTGTTGAGCGCCTCGGAGACAGTGTCGACGTCGTTGGTGAAAAAGCTCATGATGTCGCCCGAGCGCGTGCTGTCAAAATAACTGAGCGGCAGCGTCTGGATGTGCGCGAACAGGTCGCGGCGAATATCGGACACCACGCGTTGGGCCGCGCGCACCATAATCTGAGAGTAGCCCAGGGCCGAGAGTACGCCCGCGGCGTAGATGATCGCCGTCAGGATGACCTGCTTGGTAAGCAGTTCCTCCCCGCCCGTGGCCAAACCGTTAACGATGGGACGCACCATGTAGGTGCCGACGAGGCTCGCGATGGCGGCGACGGAGGCGAGCACGCCCACCGCGAGCAACGAGAACTTGGCATGCCCCATGTAGGAGAGCAGGCGGCGCACAGTGCGTTTGAGATCGGCCGGGCGTGCTTGGGCTGCGGTCTTAGGCACGGCGCTCACCCCCTTCCAAGGGTGATCCGCATGCGACGGAGGAAAACGGACCATTCGCGCAGCCATCGTCGCTGCCGTCGCCGGCGTCCGCGTTCCCCGCAAACTCCATCTGCGAGGCATAAATCTCCTGGTATATGTTGTCGCCCGCTAGCAGTTCCTCGTGCGTGTCCACGCCGTGGACACGACCGTCGTCCAATACCACAATGTGATCGGCATCCATGACACTCGCGATGCGCTGGGCGATGATGAGCACGGTCGTATCGGAAATCCGGGCGATGTGCTCGCGAATCTTAGCGTCGGTCGCCATATCGACCGCGCTGGTGGAGTCATCAAAAATGAGCACGCGCGGATGCTTGAGCAGCGTGCGCGCGATGCACAGGCGTTGCTTCTGGCCACCCGAAACACCAGCGCCGCCTTGGCCCAACTCGCCGTCCAGCCCGCCGATGCGATCAAGGAACTCGTCCACGCACGCCGCGCGGCAAGCCGCGAGGAGTTCATCGTCCGACGCCTGCGGATTGCCCCACTGCAGGTTCTCGCGCACGGTACCCGTAAACAGCACATTCTTTTGCAGCACAATGCCCACAGCGTCGCGCAAGGCGGCGAGGTCGTAGTCACGCACGTCACGTCCGCCCACAAGCACGGCGCCCTCGGTAGCGTCGTACAGGCGCGCAATCAGCTGCACAAGCGAGCTCTTGCCCGATCCCGTACCGCCGAGGATGCCCACCGTCGAGCCGCTCTCGATGCGAAGGTCGATATGCTCGAGCACATCCTCGGCTGCATCCGCGCGGTATTTAAAGGAAACGTCGCGAAATTCGATACTGCCGTCCGCTGGCGCCGCAGTCGCGAGGTCTCCCGCGGGGTTGGCGATAAAGGGCTCCTCATCGAGCACCTCGGCGATACGGCCCACACTCGTAAGAGCGCGCGTGAGCAGCAAAAACACATTGGAAATCATCATAAGCGAGTTCATGATCAGCAGCACGTAGCTCATAAAGCCCGTGAGCGAGCCCACGCCCAGCTTGCCGGCGAGAATCATGCGGCCGCCAATCCACAGGATGGAGAGCGCAGCCACGTACATCGACAGCTGAAACACCGGCAGGTTGAGCACCGCGTTGCCAAAGGTCTTCGTCGCAGTGCGCGCGAGCTCGGTATTGACGGTGTCGAACTTGGCCTCCTCGTGCTCGGTACGAACGTAGGCCTTGACGGCACGCACGGCGGTGAGGTCCTCCTGTACCACGCCGTTGAGGTGGTCCATCGAGGTCTGGAGTTGGCGGTAGAGCGGGCTCAC
>URFE01000093.1:0-7799 GCA_900546965.1 uncultured Collinsella sp. | reverse complement strand
ACGAGATCCTGAGATGTCTCGTGGGCTCGGAGATGTGTATAAGAGACAGGGTGTGCGACGAGAGCCTGCGCGATTCCAAGCAGTGGGCCTGCGGTGCCAACGAGGTCGATTATCACTTTACCGGTGCCTGCCCCGAGCGCGACTTTACCGTCGATGAGTGGGCCGATCTGGTCACCGTTGTCGCCGGCGACCCCTGCCCGCACTGCGGCAAGCCGCTCTCCGCTGCCCGCGGCATCGAGGTCTCTCAGGTCTTCCAGCTGGGCACCAAGTATTCCGAGGCCATGGGTGCCACCTTTATGGACGAGGACGGCAAGGAGAAGCCGCTCATTATGGGCTGCTACGGCGTTGGTGTGTCCCGCTCGCTCGCTGCCGTCGTGGAGCAGCACAACGACGAGCATGGCATTGTCTGGCCGGTGTCCGTTGCCCCGTACGAGGTCGCGGTGATTCCGCTCGATCCCAAGAAGGAGGAGTGCGCTACCGTCTGCGAACAGATCGTTGATGGCCTGTGCGCCGAGGGCATCGAGGTCGTCGTCGACGACCGCGACGAGCGTCCCGGCTTTAAGTTTGCCGATAACGACCTTATGGGCTTCCCGTATCAGGTCGTTCTGGGTAAGCGTGGCCTTAAGAATGGCACCGTTGAGCTCAAGGATCGTGCTACGGGCGAGCGCGAGGATGTGGCGATCGACGAGGTCGTCGCCAAGGTTGCCGAGCTTGTTAAGGCAGCCCGCCGTTAATCGAAGATTTCGCTTGTAGTTCGATATGTGGGACGGCCCCGCATTTCTCCAGATCGGGGAGATGCGGGGCCGTCCTTTTATCTTGTGGCATCCTCGATATCTAAAAGGAAAACCCCACAGCCCATGCGAGCTGCGGGGTTTTCCTTGTGCCTCCGATGCGAAATAAATCGCTCAGATATTACTGATAATCGACGACGTCGATCCAGTTCTTCAGGAACTCATCGTTCACGTTGCGCTTACGAGCGAGCTCGGAAGCGGCGACGATGCTCGTCCACTGACGCACGACCTGCATGGGCATGTCGGCGCGGTCGCAGTAGAGCTCCAGGTAGGCCTCAGCCTGATCCTTGCTGTTGAGGGCAAAGAGCAGGTAGGTGGTGGCAACGTCGGCAGCAGGGGAGCCCTGGGTGGCGTGTGCCCAGTCGCACACATAGAGCTGGCCGTCGTCGCCGACGATGACGTTGGAGGGGTTGAAGTCGCCGTGGCAGACCTTGAACTCCTTGGTCATGCCGTCCAGACGCTCCTGAAGGTTGTAGCGCGTGGTGGCATTGAGCTGATCAAGGCTGTCGATCATGCGGGCGAACTTGTCGCGCTGACGGTTGAGCAGCGGGGAGGTGTAGCCGTGGATCTCGATCTGGAGGTCGACGAACATCTCGAGGTACTCACCAAAGCGCTGGGGCTCGGCAGTCATCTTCTCGGCAAGGGTGGTGCCCGGAACCTTCTCGGTCACGAGCGCCCAGCCGTTGGCGTTCTCGAGCTGGGAAACCTCGAGAGCCTTGGGGCTGCGGATGCCGCACTCATTGATGCGGGCAAGATTCAAAGCCTCGTTGAACACGTCGGAGACAGGCTTGGTCTCGTTAAAGACCTTGACGATCTTGTCGCCCAGGTCGTAAACGACCTTGTTGCCACGGCGGACGAGCTCGGTCTTGGAATCGGGTAGCAGCATGGTTGCATCCTTTCAACGATGCGATAGAAGCGACGGCGGGGGTGTGTGAAACACCCGTGCACCCCCGCCGCAAAAAACCGTGCTAAAAACTAGCAGACGGCGTAGTCCTGGGGCTCGCGGCCGTAGTAGGCGTCCAGGTAGAGCTCCTTGATCTCGCTCATGAGCGGGTAGCGCGGGTTAGCGCCGGTGCACTGGTCGTTGAATGCCTGCTCGGTCATCTCGTCGAGGGTGTCGAGGAAGTACTGCTCGTCAACACCGTAGTCGGCGATGGTCTTCTTGACACCGATGAAGTCCTTGAGCTCCTCGAGCTTCGTGATGAAGTTCTCGAAGACCTCCTTGTCGTCCTTGCCCTCGATGCCGCAGTACTTGGCCATCTCGGCGTAGTTGTGCAGCGCGTTGGGGTAAGGATACTGGGAGAAGGTACCCATCTTGACGGGAGCCTCGGCGGCGTTGTAGCGCATGACGCGGGTCAGGATGACGGCGTTTGCGAGGCCGTGGGGCAGGTGATGGAAAGCGCCGAGCTTGTGAGCCATGGAGTGGTTGAGGCCCAGGAAGGCGTTGGCGAAGGCCATACCGGCCATGCAGGAGGCGTTGTGCATCTCCTCGCGGGCGTGCGGGTCCTTGGCGCCGTTCGTGAAGCTGGAGGGCAGGTTCTCAAAGACGAGCTTGGCAGCGCGCTCGGAGAGGCCCTTGGTGTAGTCGGAAGCCATGATGGAGACGTAGGACTCGATGGCGTGGGTCATGACGTCGATGCCGGAGGCAGCGGTCAGGCCGCGCGGGGCGGTCATGCAGTTGTCGGCGTCGACGATAGCCATGTTGGGGAGCAGCGCGTAGTCGGCGAGCGGCCACTTGATGCCGGTCTCCTTGTCGGTGATGATGGCGAACGGCGTGCACTCGGAGCCGGTACCCGAGGAGGTCGGGACGGCGACGAAGTAGGCCTTCTTGCCCATCTCGGGGAAGGTGAAGATACGCTTGCGGATGTCCATGAAGTCCATGGCCATGTCCTCAAACTTGCACTCGGGGTGCTCGTACATCATCCACATGATCTTGCCGGCGTCCATAGCGGAGCCACCGCCGACGGCGATGATGACGTCCGGCTCAAAGAGAGCCATCTGCTTGGCGCCGCGACGTGCGCACTGCAGCGACGGATCGGGCTCGACGTCGTAGAAGCAGTCGTGGGCGATGCCCATCTCGTCGAGCTTGGCCTCGATGGCGCGGGTGTTGCCATTCTTGAAGAGGAACTGGTCGGTGACGATGAAGGCGCGCTTCTTGCCCATGACGTTGCCAAGCTCGTCGAGGGCGACGGGCGTGGAACCCTTCTTGAAGTAGACCTTCTCGGGAGCGCGGAACCACAGCATGTTCTCACGGCGCTCGGCCACAGTCTTAACGTTGATCAAGTGCTTCACCCCAACGTTCTCGGAGACGGAGTTGCCGCCCCAGGAGCCGCAGCCCAGGGTCAGAGACGGCTTCATGCCAAAGTTGTACAGGTCACCGATGCCGCCGTGCGAGGACGGGGTGTTGATGACGATACGGCAGGCCTTCATGACGTGCTCGAACAGGCTGATCTTCTCGGCCTGGGCGGGGTGCACGTACAGAGAGGCGGTGTGGCCCGGGCCACCGGCGAGCACCAGGTGCTCGGCCTTGTCGACGGCCTCCTGGAAGTCCTTGGCGTGGTACATGGCCAGGACCGGGGAGAGCTTCTCGTGGGAGAACTCCTCCTTGGCGGGGTCGGTGGAGGTGACCTCGGCGATCAGGATCTTGGTCTTGGCGGGAACCTCGATGCCGGCGAGCTCGGCGATCTTGGCGGCAGCCATGCCGGGGATGCGGTGGTCGAGAGCGCCGTTCTTGAACATGGCGGCACGCAGGGCCTCCATCTCGGCACCCTGCTTGACGAAGTAGCAGCCGCGCTTCTGGAACTCGGCCTTAACCTGGTCATAGATGCTGTCGATGACGGTCACGGACTGCTCGGAAGCGCAGATCATGCCGTTGTCGAAGGTCTTGGAGTGGATGATGGAGTTGACGGCGAGCAGCACGTCGGCGGTGTCGTCGATGACGACCGGGGTGTTACCGGCGCCAACGCCCAGGGCGGGCTTGCCCGAGGAGTAAGCGGCCTTGACCATGCCCGGGCCACCGGTGGCGAGGATGATGTCGACGTCGCGCATGACCATGTTGGTCAGCTCGATGGAGGGGACATCGACCCAGCCGATGATGCCCTCGGGGGCGCCGGCCTTGACGGCGGCGTCAAGCACGAGCTTGGCGGCGGCGATGGTGCACTTGGCGGCTGCCGGGTGCGGGGAGATGATGATGGCGTTGCGGGTCTTCAGGCAGATCAGCGTCTTGAAGATCGCGGTGGAGGTGGGGTTGGTCGTCGGGATGACGGCGCCCACGATGCCGATGGGCTCGGCGATCTTGGTGATGCCGTAAGCCTCGTCGCGCTCCAGGACACCACAGGTCTTGGTGTTCTTGTAAGCGTTGTAGATGTACTCTGCGGCGTAGTGGTTCTTGATGACCTTGTCCTCAAGAACGCCGCGGCCGGTCTCCTCGATGGCCATCTTCGCCAACGGGATACGAGCCTTGTTGGCGGCCATGGCGGCCTCATAGAAGATCTTGTCGACCTGCTCCTGCGTGTACGTAGCAAAAAGCGCCTGGGCCTCTCGCATCTGAGCGAGCTTAGCCTCAAGCGCCTCTACGTTGTCCACAATTGCGGGAGTAGTGTTTTCCGGTGACTTTTTCACCATTTGTGTCTCCTTGCGATCGGAGATTTACCCTACGCCTTGCATGATAGCAAGAAATTATTCGGCGAATGGTAAGATTCCTGTAAAAGGCACACTAAAACGCTTCAATAAACTGAAACGTTTTAACTAAAACTATCTGCCTGCTGCATCGCCTCGCTCATTGGGGACAGACTCTCATGAGTATTTCAATGGGAAAACGGGACATCTGTTTGATAATCGCTATTCGCGGGTCGCGGTTGAGTCGGACACACAGGCGGTGCAGCTACTCGATTACATCCATTTCAATCCCGTGTAAGGTGCGTCCGACTCGCTCGAGGCGTACCGTTAGTTACAAGGCATACCAGCTGCGCTATGATCCCTTTGACATCTGCAAACCCTCATATAAGTCTGTCCCCAATGAGTGCAAAAAGGCGCCCTCCGTAGGGGAGGGCGCCTTTGGTAAGTTCTATGTGAACGCGAGGTCTTTGACCCGGAGAGTCCGAGGTACTTGTTGGTAAGACCTTATTTAGGAGCGCGCAACCTTGCCGGACTTGAGGCAGGTGGAGCAAACGTTCATCTTGCGACGGTGACCATCGACGACGACGTAAACGCGCTGGATGTTGGGGCGGAACTTACGGTTAGTGACGCGGTGAGAGTGGCTGATGGAGCGACCGGCAACGGGGTGCTTACCGCAAACTTCGCAAACTTTGGACATAACTGACCCTCCTTGGGCGACAAACGAACATGTCGCGTTAACAAACAAGCCTGAACTATAGCACAGAAGCAGCTCCCTGTGCGTAATCTACACAGAGATATTCCTCTTTTGGCGATAGTGCTCACGCCACGGCCCTGGACGTAGATCCGATTTGCGTGCAGCAGAGGGGATTATGCCAGCTCGTGCATGCGTTTTCAAGCTCGTCCCACAAATATATATAGGTTTATTGGGCTTTGGGCTCCGTTTACGGATTGCTCTGTATTTATGCTCGCAATTAAGCTCGAGGTTGGCTACACTATCCCTTGACCATTAAAGGGGTACGAGATACCCACATGGAATTACATAGCTGCCAAAGAGCAGCCCTTCCTGTGGGTGTCTGGTCCGCTTTAAGCGGTCGGGCATCTATTTTTTTGACTGTGTCAGCAGTCAAGACATGTGAGGAAGGAGATCGATGGGCACGACTTCCCCCAAGGCGGTCATCATGGACGAGACCGCCGTCAATCGAGCGATGACCCGCATCGCGCACGAGATTCTCGAGCGCAACGAGGGCTGTGAAGACCTCGCTCTGGTCGGCATCGTCACGCGCGGCGACCTTCTGGCAAAGAAGCTCGCCGAGGAGATCAAGGAGATCGAGGGCGTCGAAGTTCCGCTCGGCAGCCTGGACATCAGCTTCTACCGCGATGACTATGCGACCAATTTCGCTCCCGCGATCCACGCCACCAACATTCCCTTTAGCGTCGACGGCAAGCGCGTCGTGCTGGTGGACGACATCCTGTACACAGGCCGTACCATCCGCGCCGCTCTGGACGCCGTCATGGACCTGGGCCGTCCGAGCCGCATTGAGTTGGCAGTCCTCGTTGACCGCGGCCACCGCGAGCTCCCCATCTCGCCGGACTTTGTCGGCAAGAACGTTCCCTCGTCGCATGAGGAGAACGTGCATCTATATATGAAGGAAGTCGACGGCCACACCGCCGTCGAGATCAACGACGTCGCGCCGGGCTCCCACGTGGGTTCTGCGCCGCTGGGAGGTGAGTAGTACCGTGGCGTTCAACCATAAGCACCTGATCGACATTACCGAGTACTCCGAAGAGGATATCAAGCTCATCCTCGAGACCGCCAAGGCGTTCTCCGAGGTCAACGAGCGTGCGATCAAGAAGGTCCCCACGCTCAAGGGCAAGACCATCGTCAACATGTTCAACGAGCCCTCGACGCGCACCCGCAGCTCCTTCGAGCTTGCCGAGAAGCGTCTTTCGGCCGACAGCCTCAACTTTGGCGGCTCCTCGACCTCTACGGTCAAGGGTGAGAGCCTCGTCGACACCGTCGAGACCCTCAACGCCTATAAGATCGACTGCATCGTCGTGCGCGATAAGCACGCCGGCGCTCCCTACATCGTCACGCAGAACTCGCCCGCGAGCGTCATCTGCGCCGGTGACGGCAAGCACAACCACCCCACGCAGGCTCTGCTCGACCTATACACCATCTGGGAGCACAAGGGTGACTTCCACGGTCTGAAGGTCGCCGTCGTCGGCGATATCTCACACTCCCGTGTCTGCGGCTCGCTGATTCCCGCCCTTAAGATCATGGGCTGCGAGACCTACGCCGTCGCCCCCGGCACGCTGCTGCCGCCGGCGCCCGAGGTCCTGGGCTGCGACCACGTGACGAGCGACCTCGATTCCGTCCTGCCCGAGCTGGACGTCGTCTACATGCTGCGCGTGCAGCAGGAGCGCCTCGAGGGTGCCCCGTTCCCGACCATTCGCGAGTACCACAAGCTCTTCGGCCTGACCAAGGACCGTGAGAAGCTCATGAAGCCCGACGCGATCATCTGCCACCCGGGCCCCATCAACCGCGGTGTCGAGTTCGACTCCTATATGGCCGACCACCCGCAACGCTCCGTCATCCTGGAGCAGGTCTACGCCGGTATCTGCGTGCGTATGGCTATCCTGTATCTGCTGCTTGGAGGTGCCGATAATGGCCTTGCTTCTTAAGAATGCCCACGTCGTCGACCCGTCCGTCGAGCTTGACGGTGTCGTTGACGTCCTGATTGACGGCGACAAGATCGCCGAGGTCGGCGAGAATCTCGCCGTCGAGGGAGCCGAGGTCCGCGACCTTTCCGGCAAGTACCTCGTCCCCGGCCTGGTGGATATGCACGTTCACCTTCGCGAGCCTGGCTACGAGGTCAAAGAGGACATCGAGAGCGGTACCCGCGCAGCTGCCAAGGGCGGCTTTACCGGCGTGTGCTCCATGCCCAACACCGATCCCGTCACCGATAACGGCACTGTCGTGGAGTTCGTCAAGTCCCGTGCTGCCGAGGTCGGTCACTGCCGCGTCTATCCGTCGGGCGCCATGACCCGCGGTCTTAAGGGCGAGGCCATGTCCGAGATGGGCGATATGGTCGCCCACGGCGCCGTCGCCTTCACCGACGACGGTCGCGGCGTGCAGGGCGCGGGCATGCTCCGTCGTTGCATGGACTACGGCAAGATGTTCGGCAAGGTCTTTATGAGCCACTGCCAGGACGAGGACTTGGTCGGCCATGGCCAGATCAACGAGGGCAAGGTCTCGACCCGTCTGGCCCTCGAGGGCTGGCCGGCCGCCGGCGAGGAGCTTCAGATCGCCCGCGACATCGAGATTGCCAAGCTGACCGGTGCCAAGCTGCACATCCAGCACATCTCCACCGCTGTCTCTTATACACATCT
>URFE01000092.1:0-7805 GCA_900546965.1 uncultured Collinsella sp. | reverse complement strand
TACACCTATTAAGTCGTCGGCAGCGTCAGATGTGTATAAGAGACAGGTGTAGAACTTGCCGTCGTCATCGACCGGCATGCAGATGTCGGTGATGCCCTCCTTGAGGCACGCGAAGTAGTCATCGACGCCGTGACCGGGCGAGTTGTGGACGATACCGGTACCGTCATCGACACCGACGTAATCGGCCAGCAGCGCCACGCCCTCAACGCCGTCAAAGATCGGCTGCTTGTAGTGGATGTGGTGGAAGGTCTCGGCGGGAACCACGTAGGGCTTTCCGTCGACCATAACCGGGGTGTACTCCCAGCCAAACTCCTCGCAGCACTTGGGAGCCAGGTCCTCAAGCATGACCTCGGCACGGCCATCGTGCTCAACGGCGACATAGGCGGCGCCGGGCTTGAGGGAAACGGCCTGGTCGGAAGGGATAGTCCACGGCGTGGTCGTCCAGATGATAAAGTCGACCGGTCCGTCGAAGTTCTCGAGGCCGGCGGGCTTGGAGGTCATCTCAAAGCGCACGAAGATGGACGGGCTCGTCTCGTCGGAGTACTCGATCTCGGCCTCGGCCAGCGCGGTGTGGCAGTGCTTGCACCAGTGAACCGGCTTGTGGCCGCGATAGATCATGCCCTTATCGAACATGGCCTTGAAGACCTCGATGTCGGCAGCGTCATGCTGGTGATAGAGCGTCAGGTAGGGGTTGTCCCAGTCGCCAAGCACGCCCAGGCGACGGAAGCCGGCCTTCTGCAGCTCAATGTTCTCGACAGCGAACTTGTTGCAAAGCTCGCGGATCTTAGCCGTGGAGGTCTGGTTGAACTTCTCGGTGCCGAGCTTCTCCTCGACCTTGTGCTCGATCGGCTGGCCGTGGCAGTCCCAACCGGGGACATAAGGAACCTCATAACCCTGCATCATCCAGTAGCGGTTGATCATGTCCTTGGAGATCTTGTTCATGGCGTGGCCGATGTGGATCGGGCCGTTGGCGTACGGAGGACCGTCGTGCAGCACGAACTTCTTATGACCCTCGTTCTTCTTCAGAACCTGCTCGTAGACCTTGTTGTCCTGCCAGTCCTTGAGTCGCTTGGGCTCGGACTTGGAAAGACCGGCACGCATGGGAAAACCGGTTTTGGGCAGATTCATCGTCTGCTTGTACTCGTTTGCCACGGTACCCCTTTCATATCGTGGGCGCGCACGCCCGTTGGGCACCAAAAAAGCGCCCGTCCCTACAAGCTGGGACGAAGCGCCACGAAACGGACTGTACGCCCGCAAAAGCTCTTCGCTTAACCACCCAGCTTAGATGCCCTCGCCCGCGTATTCGCGCGCTCGCATCCGTTACTCGGCTGGCCTATATCGACGACCATCTCGGCGATATCTACTAAGACGTGCCTGTACGGCGCGCCCGTTGGGACCGCAGCTCCGGGGTGATTTTCATCGGTCGCATGCACGGGTTCTCAGCGCTCCCCGCTCTCTGTAGCATGCGGACGGCCGACTACTCGTCCCCATCAACGCTTATGCGGAGTATGCTAGCACGTTCCGCGCCGGCGAAAAACCCTCAACACTGGTTTTATACGTTCGAAATTTCTCGCGGCTGTGGACCTTCTCTAGGAGCAAAATACCTGAAAGCACTTTATCGAAAGAAAGAAGGTTGCCATGCGCACGATTGGAATGAGTGATTATACCGTTGGCGAGGATTGCTTTACCGAGCTGCCCGCCGCACTGGCCGAGTACGGAGCGACCAAGGTCGCTATCATTGGCGGCAAGCGAGCCCTGGCTGCGGCGCTGCCGGGAATCGAGGCGGCACTTGAAGGTACCGATGTCGAGGTCCTGGAGACGCGCGTCTATGGCACCAACAGTACGCGTGCCAATATCGCCAAGGTCGTGAACTCCCCTGCCTGCCAGGAAGCCGACGTGCTCATCGCATGCGGCGGCGGCAAGGCGCTCGACACCGTGAAGACCGCAGCCATCGAGCTCAAGAAGATCGTCTTCACCGTCCCGACGATCTGTTCTAACTGCTCCGCCGCGACCGCCATTGCCGTCGTGTACAACGTCGACGGCTCGCTCGAGGGCTATTCGTACCCCAACCGACCCGCGCACATCTTCATCAACCCCAAGATCATCGCCGAGGCACCGGCAGAGTACTTCTGGGCCGGCGTGGGCGATGCCCTGTCTAAGCAGCCCGAGGTCGAATACGCCACGAGCGCCGGCAACCTAGAGCACACGGCAGGCCTTGGCCTGGCACTCGCCCATACCTGCTCCGAGCCGCTGTTTACCTATGGTGTGCAGGGTCTTGAGGATGTGCGCCAGAATCTGTCGAGCGAGGCCGTCAAGCAGATCGCGCTCGACATCGTGGTCAACACGGGCTATGTCTCGAACCTGACCAACCAGAACGATTACTACTACAACTCGAGCGTGGCGCACGCGTTCTACAACGCTACCTGCAGCATTCCGCGTGAGGGCACCTACCTGCATGGCGAGGTCGTGAGCCTGGGCGTGCTGGTACTGTTTGCCTATACGGGCGATACCGAGAACCTTGAGCGCTACGCCGCCTTTAACAAGCAGATGGGGCTGCCCGTAACGCTTGAGCAGGTTGGCCTTACCGAGGCAGATATCCCGGCCCTGTGCGAATACGCGCACGCCACCAACGAGTGGAAGCAGGGAAACCCCGAGCCCTTCACCGACGAAAAATTCGCCGCCGCCATCAAGGCTGCCAACGCCTACGGCCACACGCTCTAGGACTGGCCCAAAACCACCACAAAGGGGACAGGCACCTTTCTGGTGGTTTTTTATTGATCCAGCATGTTGGGGTCGAACTCGCTTGCCGGGATCACGCGGTACCCGTGACGCAGCAGCAGGTCGACGAAAACACCGTTGCCCGCGGTGAGCGTACCGCTAAAGGTGCCGTCGTAGATGTGACCCGCACCGCACGAGGGGCTGCGGTCCTGAAGGATGCACGCGACTATCTCTTCCGGCCCGCCCGCCTGCTCGCACATATCGAGCGCTCGTTGGGCACCCAGGCGAAATTCGCGATCGACCGATATGCCCTCGCAGGTACGAACCTCTCCGTTCACAATCTCGGACGGCTTGCGCGGTGTGGGCAGACCGCCAAAGACCTCAGGGCACACCAACAGGACCTCGGTCCCCGTACGTTCGCACGCTTCGACCAGTTCGCGATGGTAGTTATCGAGCCCGTTATATTTGCAGCTCTCGCCCATCAAGCAGGCACTCACCACGATCTTCATACATATCCCTCCCAAACAAAACGCCCCATTTGAGATAGAAACTCAAATGGGGCGATTGACACTGCGCAACTAGTATTACTGCTGCTTCGGCATCAGCGGATTTTCGCGCGTGAGGAGATTCATGAACTCCTCGCCCGTGATCGTCTCCTTCTTGTACAGATAACGAGCCAGCTCGTGGAGCTTGAACTTGTTCTCCTTCAGGATCTGCAGGGCGCGGTCGTGCGCATCCTCGATCAGCTTGGCGACAATCGCGTCCACGCGCTCGGCCGTACCGGGGGCGCAGGTGAGCGACGTATCCTGGTTGAGGTACGCATTCTGGACGGTACCGAGCGCCATCATGCCAAACTCGTCGGACATACCAAAGCGCGTCACCATGTTACGGGCGAGCTTGGTGGCCTGCTCGATATCGTTGGCGGCACCGGTCGTCATCTCACCAAAGATGAGCTCCTCGGCCGCACGGCCACCGCAGTAGACGGCGAGCTTGTCCAGGACCTCCTGGCGTGTGGTCAGGAAGCGCTCATCCTCCTCGACCTGCATGGTGTAGCCCAGAGCACCGCTCGTGCGTGGCACGATGGTGATCTTCGTGACAGGCGCAGAGCCCTTCTGGCGAGCGGCAACAATGGCATGGCCGATCTCATGGTAGGAAACGACCTGCTTCTCGTGGTCGGAAAGCACCGTGGACTTACGCTGTTGGCCGGCAATGACGACCTCCACCGACTCCTCGAAGTCGTCCTGGGTTGCACGCTTGCGACCTTCGCGAACGGCGCGCAGGGCGCCCTCGTTGATGATATTGGCCAGGTCGGCGCCCGAGGCACCGGGCGTGGCACGGGCAATCGCGGTCAGATCGATCGGCGGCTCGGTCTTCACACTCTTGGCGTGGAGCTCGAGGATGTTCTTACGGCCGGTCAGATCGGGCAACTCGACGGGGATGCGGCGGTCAAAACGACCGGGGCGCAGTAGAGCGGGATCGAGACTGTCGGGGCGGTTGGTTGCGGCAAGGACAACGATACCCTTGTGGTTATCGAAGCCATCCATCTCGGTCAGCAACTGATTGAGCGTCTGCTCGCGCTCGTCGTTGCCGCTAAAGCCGCCGCCATCGCGCTTCTTACCGATGGTATCGATCTCATCGATAAAGACGATACACGGGGCCTTTTCCTTGGCCTGCTTAAACAGGTCACGAACCTTTGCAGCGCCGCGACCAACAAACATCTCAACGAACTCAGAGCCCGAAATGCTAAAGAACGGAACACCGGCCTCGCCGGCAACAGCCTTGGCAAGCAGGGTCTTACCGGTACCCGGAGGGCCAACAAGGAGAGCACCGCGCGGCAGCTTGGCGCCGATCTCCTCGTAGCGCTGCGGCTTCTCCAGAAAGTCGACGACCTCCTTGAGAGACTCCTTGGCCTCTTCCTGGCCGGCGACGTCCTTAAAGGTCACGCCCACGTCCTTGGAGGCGATCACGCGCGCGCCGGACTTACCCAGTCCGCCGCCGCCAAAACCGCCGCCACCAAAGTTCATCGACGGGCCGTCATCGCCCATAGCCTTCTTCATGCGGCGGTTAAGCCACCAACCGATGAGGAAGAAAATCGCCATGGGAAGAATGAGAGTGAGCAGGTAGTAGGTCATCAAACCCGAGTTTTTATCGGGAACGACCGACTCCAGCGAAGCGCCAGACTCAAGCACGCGATCGGTAAAGCCCGCATCATTCGGCACACCGGTCGTCTTATAGGCGATGTTCTCGTCCTCGCCCTTCTTGGTGTAATAAATGGTGTAATCGTCCGTGTTGTACTCGACCTTGTCGACGCTCTTCTTATCGAGCGCTTTGACAAACGTCGAGTAGTCGGTCTTCGTAATCTGCTGCGTGTGACCGATGTTGGGGAACAGAACGGTCGAGAGCACGAGGTAGACGACGAAGGCGATGAGCACGTAGAGGATCATATTCCGTCTACGCTTGTTGTCATCCATCTCCATCTGCTTGAACTCCATCTACTGGGGTTGATAATGGTTTCTAGAATACCCAACCCGAGCGACGATAAACCGACGCCGGGCACGAAAGGACAGAGATGGCATCACTGTAAGTCGGCAAGGTTCAAATCTATACAGGCGACGGCAAGGGCAAGACGACGGCTGCGCTGGGGCTCGCGCTGCGCGCCACGGGCTATGGACTTAACGTTCTTAGGCTGCAGTCTGCCAAGAAGCTGCACTGCGCCGAACACGATGCCGCGCCGCGCCTGGGACTGCGCATTATACAGGCCGATCGCGACACACCCGAGGCTTGCGCCGAGCAGATCATGGAGCTCGCACGCGAGCAAATATCACAGGTCGACGTTCTCATTCTGGACGAACTCGGCGAAGCGATGCGCCGCGGATTCGTGACGCGCGAGGATGTCGAAGCGCTGATTGCGATAAAGCCCGCCACCACGGAGCTCGTACTCACCGGCCGTGGCTTGCTGCCCCTCGCCGACCTTGCCGACCTAGTAACCGAAATGCGCCCCGTCAAACACTACTTCGACGAAGGCCTCCTAGCCCGCCAAGGCATCGAATACTAATTGATCCAAAGGGGACGGAGGAAAACGGATCATTTCGCCTTATCGCCGGGCCAATGATCCGTTTTCCTCCGTCCCCTACGGGTCATTAGGCAGTGGCGCGGCCGAGCCAGTTGCCACTGTGGTGGTAGATGGTAAACATCGTGGCCGTGATGAGCCAGGTTACAGGGTAAACCAGCAGCAGGTGCTCAAGCGACGGATCGAACGGCATAATCGCAAACACCCAGATCACCCTGAGCACGACAGTGCCAAAAATCGTGAGCAGCATGGGCTGAAGGCTCACGCCGGCGCCGCGGATAGAGCCCGACGCGTTCTCGATAATCGAGAAGATTGCGTAGAACGGCGCGATGAAATGAAGAATCGTCGTGGTGTACGCCGCAATCGAAGCATCGTCGACAAACAGACGCGACAGAGGACCCGAGAACACCAGCAGCACGGCAGACAGGCCACCAATGAGCATAAACGACAGCACGAGCGACGTATGGTAGCCCTTGCGCATGCGCTCGTAGTTGCGCGCGCCAAAGTTCTGTGCCGAGAACGTGGTGATCGACACGCCAAGCGCCTCGGTAACCATCCAGACAATGCCATCCAAACGGCCCGAAAGACCCCACGCCGTGGTGACATCGGCGCCAAACGAGTTGACCGACACCTGAATCAAAACGTTGGAAATCGAATACGCAGCAGACTGAAAGCCAAGCGGTAGACCACACGAGATCATGCTCATACAAATGCCAGGATCAATGCCGAGTCTGGACAGTGAAAGCCGCCACGCACCCGGTGCGTGCATCATGCGAATCACGATCATCGTGGCGTTGGAACAAATGGTCAGCGCCACCGCGATGCCGCAGCCCAGAGCCTCCATATGAAGCACGGCAACGAAGATAACATCCAGCACCGCATTAACAAGGCAGCCGGAAGCGATGATCACAGCAGGCCCGCGCGTGTCGCCCACGGCGCGCAGCAGTGCCGTTCCCATATTGAGCAGCAGCGCCGCAACCATGGCGGCAAAATAGCAACGAGCATAGGCCACGCCCTCGGCCAATAATTCATGCGGTGTGTTCATAAGCACCAGCATGGGCTCAACGAACACTATGCCAAGAATCGAGAAAACGATACCGCCCACCAGCGCGAGGGTCATGGCCGTATGGACCGAACGACTCAGTCGCTCATCATCGTGCTGGCCAAAATACTGACCGGTAATGACCGCGCAGCCGGCGCCGACGCCAACGCAAAAGCCAATGCAGAGCTCGGTGAGCACCATCGTGGCCTGGATGCCGCCCAATGCGAGCTTGCCGCCAAACTGACCGACAATATAGGTACCGATAAGCGTGTAGGCCTGCTGAAAAAACGAACTAAAAAAGATGGGAACGCACAGTGAAAGCAGCTGCTGCCAAATAACACCCTGCGTTACATCGATAGCCGTAGATTTCTTAGCCACACGCCCTCCCCAAAAGCGCACGTCAACCGACAAAACAGTAATTTAAGACCTAAGCCAATAGCAGCTTAGCACCGACCGGCGTCGACTGAAACACCCCGAGTCAGAGCCCGGTGCGAACCATCTGCCTAGTGATACAAACCCGGCTGATAGTGGTACTCATTACTCACGTGCGGGCACAGCTGCCAAAAGGCGACGGCGCTCGCCGCGGCCACGTTGAGCGAATCGACCCCGTGCGCCATCGGAATGCGCACGGCGCGATCACAGCCCTCAATGGTCTTGGCTCCCAGGCCGGCACCCTCGGTACCCATAAAGATCGCCAGGCGGTCAATCTCCTGCAGCACTGGATCGTCCAGCGACACTGAATCGTCCGTCAACGCCATAGCGGCACACGAAAAACCGGCATCGTGCAGCGCGCTCAGACCATCATGCGGCCACACACGAGCCTCGCTGCCAATGCGCGTCCACGGCACCTGAAACACGGTGCCCATGCTCACGCGGGCCGAGCGACGGTACAGCGGGTCGCAGCACGTCGGGCTGACCAAAATACCGTCAACGTTCAATGCGGCAGCCGAGCGGAAAATCGCGCCAACATTGGTG
>URFE01000091.1:0-7876 GCA_900546965.1 uncultured Collinsella sp. | reverse complement strand
TACACCTATTAAGTCGTCGGCAGCGTCAGATGTGTATAAGAGACAGGATTACTACACCGTCGAAGAGCTCGCCCAGATTGTGACACGCTCGGCGACCATTCTGGGCGTGACGATCGACCATCCCAGCGCACTCGAGATCGGCTCGCGCTCGCGCGGTACGCCGCGCCTCGCCAACCGTCTGCTCAAGCGCGTGCGCGACTACGCGCAGGTGCGCGGCAACGGCCCTATCGAGCTTGATATCTGCCGTCAGGCACTCGAGTTCTTCGAGATCGATGAGCTTGGTCTAGACTGGATGGACATTCGAATCTTGGAGACGCTTGCCAAGACGTTCTCCGGTCGTGCCGTCGGCCTGACGACGCTTGCCAGTGCGGTGGGCGAGGACCCGGGTACGCTCGAGGATGTCTACGAGCCCTATCTGCTGCAGTGCGGCTTGATGATTCGCACGCCCCAGGGCCGCCAGGCAACGCTTCGCACATTCGAGCATTTGGGTATCGAGCCGACCCTGTAGGAATGGGCTTGTTTTAGCGCATCTGTAGGCTATCGCCGGGCATCGGGTAAACATATCGCCGTTCGTCGGTTACGGGCGTTTTACTATTGCGCGCGCGTGCTATGCTGGATTGGTCTTTTTCTCATCCGGTAACGAAAGGACCGCCCATGCCTACTGACATCGAAATCGCACGTTCTGTTACGCCGCTGCCTATTACCGAGGTGGCCAAGAACGCCGGCGTCGACGTTAAGCATCTGATTCCGTACGGCTTTGACAAGGCAAAGGTCGACTATTCCCTGCTCAACGAGCCAACTGATCACCAGGCCAAGCTTGTCCTCGTGACCGCTATCAATCCCACGCCCGCAGGCGAGGGCAAGACCACCACGACCATCGGCCTGGCCGACGGTCTGCGTCGTCGCGGCGTCAAGAGCGCCGTGGCCCTGCGCGAGCCTTCGCTCGGCCCCGTGTTTGGCGTGAAGGGCGGTGCCGCCGGTGGCGGTTGGGCTCAGGTCATCCCCATGGAGGACATCAACCTGCACTTTACTGGCGACTTCCATGCCATCGGTGCCGCCAACAACCTGCTGGCCGCCATGCTTGATAACCACATCCAGCAGGGCAATCAGCTCGGTATTGACGTTAAGCGCATCACTTGGAAGCGCGTCGTCGATATGAACGACCGTCAGCTGCGCCACGTCATCGACGGCATTGGCGGTAAGGCCCAGGGCGTGCCGCGCGAGGACGGCTTCGATATCACCGTCGCCTCCGAGGTCATGGCGATCCTGTGCCTGTCTACGAGCATCAGCGACCTCAAGGAACGCTTGGGTGAGATTGTCGTCGGCTATAGCTTTGCCGGCGAGCCCGTCCGTGCCCGCGACCTCAAGGCCCAGGGTGCCATGGCCGCGTTGCTTAAGGACGCGCTCAAGCCCAACCTGGTGCAAACGCTCGAGGGCACGCCCGCGTTTGTCCACGGCGGTCCCTTCGCCAATATCGCCCACGGCTGCAACTCCATCATGGCCACGCGTATGGCGATGTGCTTTGGCGATGTTGCCATTACCGAGGCCGGCTTCGGTGCCGATCTGGGTGCCGAGAAGTTCCTCGACATCAAGTGCCGCATGACGGGCGTTCGCCCCAGCGCTGTCGTGGTCGTCGCCACTGCCCGCGCGCTTAAGTACAACGGCGGTGTTGCCAAGGCCGACCTCAACGAGGAGAACCTCGAGGCCCTCAAGGCCGGTATGCCCAACCTGCTGCGTCACGTCGACAACATCCAGAACGTCTACGGTCTGCCCTGCGTGGTCGCCATCAACCGCTTCCCGACGGATACCGAGGCCGAACTCGAGCTCATCGAGTCCGAGTGCCAGAAGCTCGGTGTCAACGTTAAGCTGTCCGAGGTTTGGGCTAAGGGCGGCGAGGGCGCGCTCGACCTGGCCGATGAGGTCATGCGCCTGATCGAGCAGCCGAGCGAGCTCAAGTTTGCCTACGAGGACGGTGCCGATGTTGCCGATGCCCTTGAGGCCGTTGCCACTAAGGTTTACCGCGCCGACGGCGTCGACTTTACGCCGGCTGCCAAGCGTCAGCTCGCCGAGCTGCGCGAGAACGGCTTTGGCAACCTGCCGGTGTGCGTGGCCAAGACGCAGTACAGCTTTAGCGACAACGCCAAGGCGCTGGGTGCTCCCGAGGGCTTCCGCATCACCGTGCGCGAGCTCAAGGTTTCCGCCGGTGCCCACTTTGTGGTCGCGCTGACCGGCAGCGTTCTGACCATGCCTGGCCTGCCCAAGGTGCCCGCGGCCGAGAATATCGACGTCGACAACGACGGCAACATCACCGGCCTGTTCTAAGCTCGCTGCGCATAGCTGCTTGCTTGCCCCGCCGCGCCCACAAGGCCCGGCGGGGCTTTTTGATCCTTAGGCCCGCGCATGTCTTGTAGATACCGACGGGCTCCGTCCATCATAGGCTTTTGCGCGGGTAGAATGCATGGATAACTTGAGGCTCACGCGCGACGGAAAGGAATCGTTGCATGGATCAGGACAAGACAACCGTGATGGGCGGCTACGGTTCCGCGCAGGCTGGCGATAGCGCCGATGCGACCCGCGTTGTTCCCAACCCCGGTTATACCGACCCCGCCGCGACGCAGCCTTCTGCCGAGCCCACCCGGGTTATGGGCTATGGCGACACGGCGCAGGATTCTTACGCTGCATCTTCGCAAGGCCCCTATAGCAACGCAGCTCCGGACCCGTTTGATTACGCGCCGCAGGATTCTTATGCCGCCTCGACGCCGAATCCCTATGATGACCTGCCGCAGAATCCCATTCCGCAGCCTCAGCAGACGACGTATATGCCTCGCACGGCGCAGCCTCGCTACGAGTCGCGCCAGCCGTATCGCGAGTACCCCAAGTCGATTCCGCAATATAGCGAAGACGAGGAGAAGAGGCCGTCGCGTTCGTCGAGCGTGATCAAGAAGATCCTCATCGTGCTGGCGATTTTCTTTGCGCTGTCGGTTGTGTTTGCCATCGTGTCGGGCATGCTCAACAAGCGAGGGGGTTCAACGGCCGATACCACTGCCGAACAAACCGAGTTCGCCTCGTCTAGCACCGTCGATCTGAGCGATATCCCGGGGCAGTATTGGTCCAACGCCAAGAAACTTCTCAAGTCGCGCGGCGCCGATCTTTCGAATGCCGTGGTCCTGACTGATGATGGCTCAACGCCCGTCGTCGATGCCAACTGGGTCGTTACTTCTGCCTACTATAACGACAGCGGCAACCTCGAAATTCAGCTCACGCACAAGGACGGCTCGTCGGGCAACGCGTCCGGCGACCAGGGCGGCGCGGACAGCTCGAGTTCCAATACGCTGGAGGACTTGAGCAACAAGGCGCAGGAGTTGGGAGACAAGGCGCAAGAGCTGGGCGACACGGCACAAAACCTGGGCGATACCGCGCAGAACTTGGGCGGCTTGGCGACGGATGCCTGGAACGCCCTGCAAAACGGCATCTCGGGCGCGCAGGGAAACTAGCTGTTAAGCAGGCTACAACTGCTCGGCCGGACGCTCGGGCGAGCTAAAGCCCGAATCAAACGTGACGACGCATGAGGCATCGGGTCGGCGCTCGTGCACGATGCGCGTGACGAGCTCCAGCAGCTCCTCGTCGGATATGTCAAAGCCGTCGGGACGCACCAGGTCAAACGAAACGAACCCGTCGTGCTCGTGCAGGTCGTGGATGGAGAGCGCGGGATCGATCTGCATGACGCCGCGCTTGACCCAGCTGCGCAGGTCGTCGCTGGTGGTGGCGATGGGGTCGCAGTGCAGCGTGATATCGATGCCCATTTGGCGCTTGATGTCGTGCTCGATGGTGTCCAAAATCTCGTGGTGCTCAAATGCGTCGCCCTCGCCGGGCATCTCCACGTGGGCGCTGGCAAACTGACGACCGGGGCCGTAGTCGTGCACCATGAGGTCGTGTGTGCCCAAGACCTGCGGATAGGACATGATCTTGTCGCGGATTGCCTGGACGAGCTTGGGGTCGGGCGCTTGCCCCAGCAATGGGCTGATGGCGTCGCGCACTAGGCCCATGCCGCTGATGCAGATGAAGATGCCCACACCCAGGCCTGCCCAGCCGTCGAGATCAAAGCCGGTCGTCTGCGAAATAAGCGCCGCCACCAAGACCGAGCCCGAGGTGATGACGTCGTTTTTGGAGTCCTGCGCCGTGGCGATGAGCGTTTCGGAATCGATGCGGTTACCCAGCGTGCGGTTGAACGCGGCCATCCAGAGCTTTACGAGCATGGACGTAGCCAGTGCCGCAAGGGAAATGAACGTGTAAGCGGTGGGGGAAGGCTTGATGATCTTGGTGACCGACTCGAGGATCAGGTTGATGCCGACGGCGCAAACCAGGACGGCGACGAACAGGCCGGCTAGGTACTCATAGCGGCCGTGACCATAGGGGTGGCCTTCGTCTGCCGGGCGGCTGGCAAGGCGGAACCCGAGCAGGCTCACAATGTTGCTCGAGGCATCGGAGAGGTTGTTGAAAGCGTCGGCGATGAGGGAGACGGAGCCGGCGAGCAGACCCGCGATGCCCTTGGCCAGGCACAGGGTGATGTTGAGGCCAATGCAGACGAGGCTTGCGGAAAAGCCCGCGTTGGTGCGGCAAGATGCATCGACCGGCTCGCTCTCGCTGCCGGGAACAAGCGTATGTACCAGCCGATTTACAAATAGCATAGCGGTCGTCCTCACAATCATGTTTAAGGGGATAGTGTAGCTCGCACGGGGGCGCCGTGCGCCGATGCTCAGAAAATGCAGCAATAGTCTGCCGGTGCTAACGAGCGAGCCTTCTCGTCTGCCTGGGTGGTCCATTTTGGGCCACATGGGTATGGGCATGTGCCTGCTTGCTCGACATACTTAATGTCGACAGCCCCTGTGCAAAGGAGGACGTTTCCATGGACGAGATGTTTGCCATTAAATGTCAAAACTGCGGCGGCCCTATGTACTCGCACCAGGCTAAGCGCAGCTTTGAGTGCGCCTATTGCGGCACGGTGGTTCCGTGGCAGGCGGACGCCGGAGAGCCCAAGAGCGCTTTGGGTATTCGCCATACGCCGTTGACGGTGGTGGATGGACTGCTCAAACTCACGCATGTGTCGCAACTCGAGCGCCCGCAGGACCCGGACTGGTATTTCTTCAATGCGCACTGGCGCAATCAGTCGGTCCTGGAACATCTGCTGTGGGAGGATCGCGGCACGGCGCAGGAGTTCCAAGAGGCCACGCATGTGAGCATTCCTTGCCCCTTCTGCGGAGCGTCCTTTGAGGGCGAGTCAACGCAGCGTGTGTTTGAGTGCCCGTCCTGCGGCAATAAGATCGGCATTGCGGACCTGCTCAAGCCGGGGACGTTTAGCAAGCGCCTGACCATGGGCGTTGGTGCGGAGTATGTGCCCGAGCAGGGTATTCCCTGCGAAATCTCGCCGCAGCAGGCACGTGCCAACGCGCTGCAGCTGGTGCGCCAGTATCCGGATGCCTTTGCCGGGCACGACGTGGAAGACGCGATCCAAAACGACATGATGCTCTTCTATTTCCCCATGGCGCTGGCGGACTTGCGCATGATGGCGAGCTTCCCGGGCAAGGGCCTGAGCAAGGAGGCCTTGGTGTACTACGAGGTGCTCGACTGGGCATACCCCAGGGCAAACTACCTGGACGTTCGCCTCATGGGCATTTTGGAGCCGTGGGACTTTGCCAAGGTCGGTCCGTTCGATCCCGCCATGCAGGAAGGTGACTTTCGCGTTGTCTCAGTCGATGCGTCTACCAAGGACCAGGTGGTCATTGATAAGTTGGCGCTCGACGTTGCGGGCAACGACGCCGAGGCTGTACTGGGGCTCAATAAAAAGAGCATTCGCATGTGGGCGCGCAAGGCCCGCAAACATAAGGACGGCCTGGTGATGGTGCCGGTCTACTTTGTCGATCGTCCGGCGACAGACGGCCGCGATGGCGAGCAGGTGCGCATTGCCGTAAACGGCCAGACGGGCCGCGCGGCCGCGGTGGTGTTTAGCGACAAGCACGAAACGCATATCGTGGCGTCGCTCAGCCCGAGCCTGCATCTGTCCGGTGAGAGCACCGTGCACGCCACGCCCGTCGAGGTCAAATACGTTAAATCGCCCTTCCTGTACCAGATCGTGCGCCGTGGAGGCGGCGAGCAACCGCGCCAGGTTGCAGCGGTTGCCGAGGGTTCCTACCGAGAAGAAAAGCCCAAACGCCGCGGTCTGCTGGGTGCGCTATTTGGGAAGTAGGGGAGCGGTGCCGGTTGGCACCGTAACGTGATGGCCGGGGGTATGGGGCGGCTCTCAGGAGTGCGGGCTGCCGTCTGATTGTTTGAGGGTGCCAGATGTAAATAAACAGTGGAGCGGCTGCAAAAGAGCTGCCTCACTGGGTAAAATCAGGGTGTGCGGCGGAACCCGCTCTTCAGCTAGTCACACTTCGGAAGCGCGGGCAACGCAGGTATTATCGTCTAGGGCCGGCTGCAACCGGCCCTTTTCTGTGGCAGCCAATGGACCCACATCAGACGAAGGCCGCGTCTTTGCCTGTCAGGTCACGCTCGCCAGCCACGGCTAGAATGTCGTTGCCGGCGTCCATGACCGGTATTGTTTCGTAGCGTGCGTCGCAACCGCGAGTGCGCCTGCGACGGCTGCGGTGGCTTCGGTCGCAACGTGCTGCTACCCTTGCACTTCGCCATTAGTCGCTTCGTTGATGGCGCGGTACTCGGCGCTCAGTTCGCGCGCCAGCTCTTCCTTGCTTGGAAGATACGGCAGGTATTTGGCGGCAAACACTTGGTCGTTGTCTTCGGGCAGCGTGTACTCGACAATCGAATCGCTTTTGTCCGCGCAGAGCACGATGCCTATGGGCGGATTGTCGCCTTCGTTCATGAGCTCGCGCGTGTAGTAGTTCACATACATTTGCATCTGGCCCAGGTCCTGATGCGTAAGGTCGTCCGTCTTAAGGTCGATGAGCACGAAGCAGCGCATCAGATAGTTGTAAAAAACAAGGTCAATATAGAAATGGCGCCCATCAAAGGTGATGCGCTTTTGGCGCGCCTCGAAAGCGAAACCACGGCCAAGCTCCAGCAGGAACTTCTGAAGATGCGTGATGAGCGCCTGCTCTAGATCGCTCTCGCGAAACGCAGTATCGTCCGAGAAACCTAAAAACTCCAGTACATATGGGTCGCGGATGATATCCTCGGGGCGACGAGCCGGGGCGCTCTTTTGGATTTCCTGGGTGACGGCCTCCTTGTCCTTGCTGGCAAGTAGGCGCTCGCGGAACATGGTGTTGATCTGGCGTTCGAGCTGACGCGTGCTCCAACGAGAATCGGCGCATTCGTTCATGTACCATGTTCGAGCATCAGGGTCGGTTATACGCGATAACCTGCGGTAATGTGTCCAATTCAATTCGGAACGCAGCGCGTTCCGAATTGGGAACGCAAGATAAAACTGACGCATGTATCTTAAGCTTCTGGCGTTGAAGCCTCTGCCAAAATCCTTAGTCAATCTAACGGCAAGTTCGTCGATCAGTGCATCGCCATACTTGGCGCGCTCCTCTCCGCCCTGTTCATCAACAATACTCTTGCCGATCTCCCAATATGCCTCAACCATCGCAAAGTTAACGGCGGTATAGGCCTTGTCGCGAGCGGCGTTGAGAATCGAGGAGACCTGCTTGTAAAAACCTTCGGGCACGATTGCCGATTCTCCACGGTTTACTAGTTCACCCATCACTGTCGCCCCACTTTCCTCTTGTGGAATGCATCTTTAACGCATTTAGTTTAAAGCCTCGCGCGGACACGAATTGCTATGTTGTCTGGCACCTTCGCATGGGAGCCTTGCGGTGGTTAAAATGTGACCATAGAGGCAGTTTTAGCGAACCCCGCGGGA
>URFE01000090.1:0-8014 GCA_900546965.1 uncultured Collinsella sp. | reverse complement strand
TAAGAGACAGAGCTTGGCCGCCGCGATGCACTCCTCGTCGGTCGCATCCAGGTTGCCGTAGCGGATGTTATCCATCACGGTGCCGGTGAACAGGTTGACGTCCTGCAGGACTACGCCCAGCGAACGGCGCAGGTCGGACTTGCGAATCTTGTTGACGTTGATGCCGTCGTAGCGAATCTTGCCGTCGGCGATGTCATAGAAGCGGTTGATGAGGTTGGTGATGGTCGTCTTGCCGGCACCGGTGGCGCCGACAAACGCGACCTTCTGGCCCGGCTTGGCAAACACAGACACGCCGTGCAGCACCTCGTGGTCGGGCGTGTAGCCAAAGTCGACGTTGTCCATGACCAAGTCGCCACGCAGCGGCACGTACTCGATCTCGCCGGTTGCGCGGTGCGGATGTTTCCACGCCCACATGCCAGTGTGGTGGTCGGCCTCCTCGAGCTGCCAGGTATCGGGGTTCACCTGAGCGTTGACAAGCGTCACATAGCCTTCGTCGGCTTCGGGCTCCTCGTCGATGAGCTCAAAGATACGGTCGGCGCCGGCGAGGCCCATGACCACGGCGTTGATCTGCTGCGAGATCTGGCCGATCTGTCCACAGAACTGCTTGGTCATGTTGAGGAACGGCACCACGACGGCGATGGACAGCGCCATGCCCGAGATGCTCAGGTTGGGCACGCCCAGCGCTAGGAAAATGCCGCCGGCCAGTGCGACCAGCACGTAGAGCAGGTTGCCCAGGTTCATAAGGATGGGCATGAGGATGTTGGCGTACATGTTGGCCTTCTGCGAGACCTCGAAGAGCTTTTCGTTGCGCTCGTCAAAATCGGCTTCGGCGGCAGACTCGTGGCAGAATGCCTTGACGACCTTCTGGCCGTTCATGACTTCCTCGATATGGCCCTCGACAACGCCGAGCTCGGTCTGCTGCGCAATAAAGAAGCGCGCGGAGTTGGAGCCGAGCAGCTTGGTCATAAAGGTCATAAAGGCGACGCCGGCAATAATGACCAAGCACATCCACACGCTGTAGTACAGCATGATAAAGAACACCGTGACGATGACGATGACCGTCATGAGCAGGTTGGGCAGCGACTGGCTGATCATCTGGCGCAGCGTGTCGATGTCATTGGTGTAGTGGCTCATGATGTCGCCGCGCTGGTGCGTGTCGAAGTAGCGGATCGGCAGGTCCTGCATGCGGTTGAACATCTTCTCGCGCAGCTTCTCCAGCGAGCCCTGCGTGACGATGGCCATGGCGCGGTTCCAGAAGAGCGAGGACAGGATGCCGATGCCGTAGATGCAGGCGAGGGTGGTCACGAGCTGTGCGATCTTGGGCTGCGCGGCTCCCCAATCGCCCGACTGCCACGATTCGCTAATAATCTGCAGGGCGCTCTGAAGGAAGGTCGCGCCGATGGAGTTGATGATGGCGCAGAGCACCACGCCGGCGACGACAAGGGGCAAAAGCACGGGATAGAAGCCAAAGAGCGTCTTGATGAGGCGCGACATGGTGCCGCCCTTGCGGTTGAGCGCGCGCTCGGCGGTCGTTGCCTTACTCATGTGCCTCGCCTCCTTCCTGGGTCTGAGCTTGCGTTACGGATGCCTCGGTGTCGGCCTCGACGGCCTCTTCGCCCTCGGCAGACATCTTGTTCTGCGAGGTAAAGGTCTCGCGGTAGATCTCGCTCGTCTTGAGCAGCTCGTCGTGGTTACCGATCTGCGCGATGCGGCCGCCCTCCATGACGATGATGCGGTCTGCGTCCTGCACGGAGCTAATGCGCTGGGCGATGATGAGCTTGGTCGTGTTGGGCAGATAGCTTGCCAGCCCTGCGCGGATCTTGGCGTCGGTCTTTGTGTCGACGGCGCTGGTGGAGTCGTCCAGGATCAAGATCTTGGGGCGACGCAGCAGGGCACGCGCAATGCACAGGCGCTGCTTCTGACCGCCGGAAACATTGGAGCCGCCCTGTTCGATCCAGGTGTCATAGCCCTTGGGGAAGCCGTCGACAAACTCGTCGGCGCAGGCCA
This sequence comes from uncultured Collinsella sp., assembly GCA_900546965.1. GTDB lineage: Bacteria > Actinomycetota > Coriobacteriia > Coriobacteriales > Coriobacteriaceae > Collinsella. The sequence continues at coordinate 6,007 of URFE01000090.1, read as the reverse complement.
GATGCGCGGCCTCGCGGACCTCTTCGTCGGTGGCGTTCGGGTCGCCCCAACGCAGGTTCTCGGCAATCGTGCCGCTAAACAGCACGTTTTTCTGCAGCACCATGGCCACCTGGTGGCGCAGGGCGTCCAAGTCGTAGTCGCGTACATCCACGCCGCCCACGCGCACGGTACCCTCGGTGGCGTCGTACAGGCGGGCGATGAGGTTTACGAGCGTGGACTTGGCCGAGCCGGTACCGCCGATGATGCCGATGGTCTCGCCGCTCTTAATGTGCAGGTCGATATCGTCGAGCGCCTGGCGCTTCGCATGCGCGGAATACTTAAAGCTCACGTGGTCAAAGTCGATGGAACCGTCGGCAACCTCGAGCACGGGCTCGGCGGGATCGGCGATCGTGGGCTCGGCGGCTAGCACCTCGGTGATGCGGTGCGCCGATTCGTCGGCCATGGTCACCATGACAAAGATCATCGACAGCTGCATCAGGCTCATAAGGATCTGGAAGCCATAGGTAAAGATCGAGGAGAGCTGGCCCACGTCGAACAGCGTGCCCTGGCTCGTGATGATGAGCTTGGATCCCAGGTAGATGATGACGACAAATGCGCCGTTGACGCAGATATTCATCATGGGGTTGTTAAAGGCCAGCAGCTTCTCGGCGCGGGTGAAGTCCATTTGGACGTCGCGTGCGGCGGTCGCGAACTTCTCCTTCTCAAAGTCTTCGCGCACATAGCTCTTGACCACGCGCATGCCGGTGACGTTTTCCTCGACGGACTCGTTAAGGGCGTCGTACTTGTGGAACACGCGCGAGAAGATGGGACGCACCTTAAAGATGATAAAGAACAGCCCAAAGCCCAGCAGCGGAATGATGACCAGGTAGACCATGGCGACGCTGCCGCCCATGATAAATGCCATGGTAAAGGCGAAGATCAATACCAGCGGCGCGCGCACGGCGATACGGATGATCATCATAAAGGCCTGCTGCACGTTGTTGATATCGGTGGTCAGGCGCGTGACGAGCGAGGAGCTCGAGAACTCATCGATGTTGGCAAAGCTGAACGTCTGGATCTTGTAGAACAGGTCGTGACGCAGGTTCTTAGCGAAGCCGCAACTCGCATGGCTGCAGGTGACGCCGGCAGCGGCGCCAAAAGCAAGCGACGTCAGCGCGATGAGCACCAAAAAGCCCGCGGTGGGAAGCATCTCGGCTACGGTGGTGCCATCTTTGATGGCGTCGATCAGGTTGGCGGTGATAAATGGAATCAGCATCTCGCAGAGCACCTCGCCAAGCACGAGCAACGGCGTGGCAACGGTGACTTTTATATAGTCGCGGATGCTGCCCATGAGGGTTTTAATCATCCAGTTCCTCCCAGGTTACACGGATTTTCTCGAGCATTTCGGCGAGCTGCTCACGCTCGTCGTGGGTGAGGGCGCTAAAGGCCTGCTCTCTAAAGCGAATGCGGGCGGCCTGGTCGATGCGGGCGTTTTCCCGGCCGGTTTCGGTCAGGCGAATGGTGAGCTGCCGTCGATCCTTGGGGTTACGGCTGCGCTCGATGAGGCCGTTGAGCTCGAGTTTGGACAGGATCTCGGAAAGCGACCCCGGCTTGAGGTCAAAGTGCATGCCGAGTTCCTGCTGCGACATCTCGCCGCCGGGTTGCTTGGCCAGCAGACAGATGATGGGCGCCTTGCCGGACACGCCTCCGCCATGAAAATGCATGTAATGGCCGCAAAAGCCCAGGCCATTGAGGATGCGCTTGGCAAGCTTGTCTTCTGAGCTAACCGCTTCGGATGCATCCGCCGGCTGTGACGGGTCGCCGCCGGGCTCGTGCGAACAAAGGTTAAGAGGTTCATCGCACATGAATTAGTGTTGCTCCTTTCTTTAGTTAGGTAGTGGAATTGTTTTGTGCCTAACCAATCTAGGAGCATGAGAAATGAATGTCAAGGTACCAAACTAGTGGTTACGCGGTTTTACCAAACCGCGTAACGGCTCGACGCTGCAAACCCGCCAGAGCGGCAATCTGCCTTTCAACTTCGGCGGCATGACCTTATAGTTACGGCGTTTTACCAAACGCCGTAACCGGCCGACGCTGCAAACGCTCCTAAGCGGCAATCTGGCGTTCAATCGTCGGGCATGGCCACAAGGCCTATGCCCTCCTCTTTCACGCCACCTTGCTCGCCTAGGAGCGTTTTCGCTGTCCGTCCTCAACCTGTGATTCCGGCACGGTCCGCTTCGGTAGTCGTTGGGGACGTTCTTGTTTGACTAGTCATTTAAGAACGTCCCCAACGACTACCTCGTTTTCGTAACCTTTTCGCAACAATGCGCTCTTCGCGACCGTAGCGCCCGCTCACAACGTCCCCTGCGCTACACTTAGTCGCACTGTGGCGCTGCTGCGCCGTGCCCGAACCAAGGGAGACCCTCATGAAGAACACTCAGCTGCTGCTGATCAACGATATGTGCGGCTACGGCAAGGTCGCGCTTTCCGCCATGCTGCCGGTGCTGTCGCACATGGGCTACCGCATCCACAACCTGCCAACGGCGCTCGTTTCCGATACGCTCAACTATCCCAAGTTCTACATCCACGACACCACCGAGTACGTGCGCCAGAGCCTCGCCATCTGGGAGGAGCTCGGCTTTGAGTTCGACGCCATCTCTACCGGCTTTATCGTGACCGAGGAAGAGACGCGCATCATTTCGGACTTCTGCCACCGTCGCGCGCAAAAGGGTACCAAGGTGTTCGTCGACCCCATCATGGGCGACAACGGCAAGCTCTATGCGGGCGTGCCCGAGTCCACGATTGGCCTTATGCGGCATCTGCTGGAGTGCGCAGACTACGCGGTGCCCAACTATACCGAGGCATGCCTGCTCACCGATACGCCTATCGCCGAGCAAATCACGTCCGACGAGGCCCGCGCCCTTGTGGACGCCGTGCGCGAGCTGGGTGCCAAGTCGGTGGTCATTACGAGCGCCGTGGTCAATGGCACGAACGCGGTTATCGGTTACGACCATGTGGCGGGGGAGTACTTTACGATTCCCTTTGAGCTCATTCCGGTTTATTTCCCGGGCACGGGCGACACGTTCTCGGCGGTGCTCGTCGGCCGCGTTATGGCCGGTTGGAGCCTTCAGCGCGCGACGAGCGATGCCATGCGCGTGGTAGCGGAGCTTATCGAGCGCAATGCCGACCAAGAGGACAAGTCGGCCGGCCTTCCCATCGAGGCCTGCCTGGATGTGATCGACCATGAGTAACGCTGGCGAGAACGGCGCCAGGCCTGCGGGCGGGGGCAAGCCGCTCGGCGCGCCGCGTGGAAAGCGTCCACGTATCCGCGTGAGTTGCGTGGACCAGTTGGGCACATGCCGCTGCCATCACGGGCACAAGCCGGGCGACGTTTTTGACTTCGACCGAGATCGCGGCAAGATGTGCGCCATGGCCTGCCATGTGGGCTTTCCCTATATCGATATCTTGCGCTATGGCGGAACCGTGCCCGGCAACGAGCCTGGTACGGCAAAGTTCTGCTGCCCCGAGGTCGATACGCTGAACGTCTGGCTTGCCGAGATCGTCGACGAATAGTCGAGCGCAATGTGACAAAGGGACAGTCCCTTTGTCACATTCGCCGGTGGTGTTCCTTCTATTGTGCTTGTAATCTCAAATCTCTGCATTTCATCCGATTTTAGGTTCTAAAAACTCTGCATTTCATCGATAATCAAGCGTATAAAACTTTGCATTTCATTTGATGACACTGAGGAGGGCCTATGCTGCGCAGGAAAATAGCGGCAGAGCTGGAGCGTTGGCTGAAGTCTTCCGAGCAAAAGGCCTTGTTCATTACGGGTTCTCGCCAGATCGGCAAAAGCTATTCGATTCGCGCATTTGGCAAAGCCAACCATGCAACCTACATCGAGCTTAACCTCATGGAAAATCGCCAGGCAAAAGATGCTCTTCTCGAGGCGCGGGATGCCGATGATTTCATCAGCAGGGTGACGCTTCTTTCGGGAAAGTCGATTGCGCCAGGCAAAACGCTTGTGTTTATCGATGAGGTCCAAGAAGCCCCCGACATCATGACGATGGCAAAGTTCCTTGTTGAGGACGGGAGGTGCCGCTGGGTGTTTTCGGGGTCAATGCTCGGGACCCAGTTCAAGGGCGTCAGGTCCTATCCCGTGGGGTATGTCCACGAGCTTAGGATGTTCCCGCTCGATTTTGAGGAGTTTTGCTGGGCAACCGGAGTGAGCGAGGGGGCTCGCCAAACGATACGTGACGCGTGTATCAGCGAGAGGCCCATTCCTGATTACATTCATGACGCGATGATGGCAAACTTCAGGACCTATACCGTTGTCGGCGGAATGCCGGAGGTCGTGCAGCGTTTCCTTGACACGCAGGGCGACCTTGCCTCTGTTCGTCAGCTACAGTCAGAGCTCAACGAACAGTACCGACGGGATATTTCCAAGTATGCAAGCGGGCGTGCCCTTCAGGTGCAGAGCATCTACGATCAGCTCCCCATTATGCTTGAGGGCGAACACAAGCGTTTCGTGCTCAATTCCATTGACCCCAAGGCGCATTATGAGAAGTACCAGCGAGATTTTGTCTGGCTTGTCGATGCCGGCGTTGCTCTCAAAGCCGATATCGTAACCGAGCCAAAGTCGCCCCTGCTCAAGACGGCACGGCCATCGCAGTTCAAGCTATACCAATCGGATACGGGCATGTTGATGGCGCGCTACCCCGTTGGAGTCGCCCAAGCGGCGTATCTTGATAGCAAGGAGCCCAATCTGGGCGGCATTTACGAAAACGTGGTGGCCCAGCAGCTGGCTGCCCAAAATCGCCAGCTTTACTACTATCAGACAAAAAAGCGCGGTGAAGTGGACTTTGTGGTCGACGGACCGGATGGGACGGCTGTTCCGATCGAGGTTAAATCGGGCTCCTATTACCACGCGCACGCTGCGCTCGGTCATGTGCTTGATACGGCTGAATATGGCGTAAGGCTCGGGATTGTTTTCTCGAGAGGCAACGTTGAGCGCAACGGAGCGGTTCTCTATTTGCCGCTATATGCGACCTGGGCCCTTTCGGATGTTTTGGGCGACTCCTGCGCCGAGGGGATAAAGCTGGAGGTCAAGCCGGTCTAGGGCCGGTCCCGGATGTGGCAAAGGGACAGTCCCTTTGTCACATTCATGAGTGTGGATTTTCTCCCACCGAGATAACGAGCGTGGATTTTCTCCCGTTTAGAGCGCACTCGAACGCTCAAAGTGGGAGAAAATCCACGCTCGTTTTATGCCGATGGCGTGGCCCGTGTGCCCGCGCCGCCCGAGCGCCTACAGCTGCTCGAGCATGGCGGTGCAACCGGCGAGTACATCGCGGTAGGTGGCGTCGAAATTGCCGGTGTACCAGGGGTCGGCCACGTCGCCGGGGCGATCGGTCCAATCGAGCAGGCGCGAGATCTTGCCATCGGGGTCCTTCCCAAAAATTCGGTACAGGGCGCGGGCGTTCTCGTCGTCCATATAGACAATGTGGTCCCAGTCGCCATACTCCGCGCGACGCACCTGACGTGCGCGATGTGCGACGACGGGAATCCCGACCTCGCGTAGCTTGGCAACGGTACCGTGGTGTGGCGGGTTGCCGATCTCCTCGGTCGAGGTCGCCGCGGAATCGATGGCAAACTCCGCCTCGCGCCCAGCGCGGCGCACGAGCTCGGTAAACACCGACTCGGCCATCGTCGAGCGGCAGATGTTTCCATAGCAGATGAACAGTACACGTTGCATATGCGGTTTCCTTTCGATCGCCATCATCGAGCTCGAGTATCGCATCTACGCCTGCGCCATCGCCCTCTTGCGTTCCCAGCGAGCCAACTTAATCGTCACCAGCGTAAGCACCCAGGCCACAAGCGAGAACGCGGCACCAACCGCGCCAACGTAGGCAATGCCAACGCTGCTCACCACGGCGCCGCCCACTGCGGTGCCAAACGAAATGCCGACGTTAAACGCCATGGGTTCTACCGAGCTCGCGAGTACCTGTCTCTTATACACATCTGACGCTGCCG
>URFE01000089.1:0-8030 GCA_900546965.1 uncultured Collinsella sp. | reverse complement strand
GGATGGCGTTCTCGGCCCAGACAAAGATGGGGCCGACGGCAACGAGCGTCACGAGTACGGTCACGAACACCGAGACAAGCGGAGTCACAAAGAGATCGAACATCTCGGGAACGATCTTGTGCAGGCGCTTCTCGAGGAAGGCGAGAATGGCACAGGCGATGACGATGGGGATCACATGACCCTGATAGCCGACCCACTCAAAGCTGTACACGCCGGGGATGACGTTGACCATGGTCTGCACGCCCTCGGAGGCAACCGTATAGGCGCTCTGCAGCGAGGAGTTGATGAATGCACCACCGACGGCGGCGCCCAGGTACGGGTTGGCGCCAAAGGCCTTAGCCGCGGAGTAACCGATCAGGATCTGCAGAATGCCAAAGGACGTGCCCGAGACCAGGTCGGCAATCTTGTAGATAAAGTTATTGGTGTCGAGCGCGATAAAGCCGTTGGAGGCCATAAAGTTGAGGGCACTCATAATGCCCAGCAGCAGGCCCGAAGCCACGATGGCGGGGATGATGGGGACAAAGACGTCGCCGAGCACCTTAATGGCACGCATAAAGATGTTCTGCTGCTGCGCCGCGGCCTCCTTGACCTCGGCCTTGGTGGCAGCCTCGACGCCACTGAGCGCGATGAACTCCTCGTAGACCTTGTTGACGGTGCCAGTGCCAAAAATAATCTGGAGCTGGCCCTGGGCCTCAAAGACGCCCTTGGCGCCGTCGATATTCTCGAGGGCCTCCTTGTCGACCTTGGCGTTATCGGCAATCACAAGGCGCAGACGCGTGGCGCAGTGTGCGGCAGAGACGACGTTGTCGGCGCCACCGATATTGTCGAGCACCTCTTGGGCTGATTTGCGGTAGTCCATGACTTCCCTTTCCTCCAACGGGCGCATCTGCACCCGGCCATCTTTGACACTTACACTGTAATCGTTTTCAGTCTCATATGTCTGTAATCGTTTTCACAGTAGGGTGAACGGTAGGAAAAAGCCGGCGAAAGGTAGTTTTAAAGCAAAAAGAGGCGGCTCAGAGACAGGCAGACGTGCCCAAAGCCTAGACATTCATAAGCTGATGGCCGAGCTTGAGCGTCTTTAGACCACTCTCCCCCTCCACGCCATCGAGCGTGTTGAGCAACATATTGGTCGCCTCGACGCCACTGGTCAGGTAGCCATAATGCACGGTGGGAATGCCGCCCGTCAGCGCGCGCAAAAACGCGTTGTCGCCAAAACCGCTCACGCGGTGTATGCCCTCGCCCATACCGCGAACCTCATCGATGGCACGCAGCGCGCCCGCCGCCATGGTGTCGGTCGCGCAGGCGACAAACGAAACATCGGGGGCATCGGCAAGCAGCTCGCGCGCAGCGCGATAGCCCGAGTCGAGCGTAAACGAGCCCAGGCGAATCAAGGCAGCATCGAGTGGGTTACCCGCGGCGCGCAAACCGGCTTCAAAACCGCGGCGGCGTTCATAACCAGCCGCGCGGTCTTCTTCGGTAACTCCAATGTAGGCAATCTTGCCATCCACGCGACCCGCAAGCGCACGGCCCAGCTCAAAGGCAGCCTCGTAATCGTCGTGATAGACGCACGCCGCACCCTCGACATGCTGGCCGATCAACACAATGGGCACACGGCACGACTCAATCGCGCGACGGTGCTCGTCGGTGATCATAGTTGCCACCAGAACAATGCCGTCAACCGGGTGGTTTTGGAATAAATCGAGGTATTCGAGCTCACGATCGGCCGCGTTGTCGGTGTTGGCAAGCAGCATCTGGTAGCCACGGCGACCGAGCACCTGACCAATGCCGGCGGTAATGCGGCTCACGGATTCCGAGTTGATCTTAGGTACGATGACGCCGATGAGCTTGGTGGAACCGGTGCGCAGCGCGCGAGCCTGGCTGGATCGCACGTATCCGGTCAGCTCGATTGCATGCTTAATGCGCTCGGCCTTGTCCGCCGAGATATATCCACCGTTGAGGTAGCGCGAGACGGCGGCGCTCGAAACGCCCGCCAACTCGGCCACATCTTTCATCTTTACCACGAGCACCCCTTTCATTGAAATCGCTTTCACCATAATACCTGTTCGTTCCGGCGTTCTAACGAACGCCGGACTGCTCGACGCTGCGCGGGCATCTGCCGGGCGATCTGCTCGCTAGGGTCCTACCCGTGGTACTCGCCGTTGTATTGGATCAACGTCAGGTCCTCAACGCCATCGAGTGCGCGGATGGCGTCGGCATAGGGCATGTCAACGCCGTCCGAGAAGAGCTCGACGGCCATCTCGACTTTGTCGCCGCGCATCGTCTTAGACTTGACGGTGAACTTGGTGCGCCCAAATGCACGCACGATATCGTCGCCGGTGGTCTGGCCCGTGTAGTGGATGACCATCATGTACACGCGCGCCTTGTCCTGGTGGCTCGCAAAACCGGCGATCATCACCACGATCACCACCGCCGTGAGCCCCACGAGCGCATACATGCCGGCGCCGGCCGTAATGCCCGTGGTAATGGCCCAAAACAGATACAGCAGGTCGAGCGGGTCCTTGACCGCCGTACGGTAGCGGACGATAGACAGAGCACCGACCATACCGAGCGAGATGACCACGTTGGTCGAGATCGCGAGCGTGACCATGCAGGTGAGCACGCACATGCCCACGAGCGTCACGGCAAAGCTACGCGAATACACCACGCCGGTAAAAAAGCGCTTGTACACGTAATAAATCAGGATGCCCATGGCGAGCGCCACGAGCAGCGAAAGGCCGATCTTGGCAGGGTCGACCTGGCCAAACGCCTCCAAGACGGAGTTCTTAAAATAGTCCCTGGTGCTCATGGTCTAAATATCCCCTCGGTTCTCAAAATCCGATTCCCAGTAATTAAATCCGCGCAGGTAGGCGGTCTTGTCGTAGCACAGGCAGTACTTGGAGACCGCCGTAAGCTCGGCCGCGCCCGGCGGCACCAAATCGCGCACCAGCTGCGGGCAAAACTCCGTAAACTTGACCTCCATCACCAGCTTACCGGGCTCCAGCACGGGCAGCGCGGGCAAGGTCGCGTCAAAGATGTCAAAGCTACCCACCGCGGCACGCACGTTCATGTCAAACGTAATGCGCACGGTGCCCTCATCCATCACCCACGGCTCGCGCTCGTAGTCCACAATGGTCCGCGGGCGCATCATGTTGCAGATGCACTCGATGTAGAACTCGCGACAGAGCGGATAGGGGCTCCTCAGCAAAAAGCCGTAGTCGCCAGCCAAAATCTGCTCAAACTCGCCGCGAGTAAGCGGCGCGTCCTCCTTGTGGATCCAGCTGCCGTACTTCTTTTTGCGCTCGAGCTTAATCACCTTGTCGCTGCCGTTATAGATGCGCACGCGATACTTTTTGCGCATGAGAATGCCGGCGTCTTTTTCCTCGTAGGCCGAGTTGCAGTAGTCGTCAAAATACAGGCTGCGAATGGTGTAACCACCCGCCCGCGCATGCTTGTCCAGTTTAAACACCGGCGCCATGCGACAGGCAAGCGCGGCGTGCTCGCCCTCGTTAATGAGATATTTGAGCTCGTGGCGGTAACGCTCCTGCGTGGTACGCACAGGCGGAGCCGCCAAGCGCTCAAGCAACGCGCTAGCCCTCCTCATACGTGTCCTCCACGACCTTACCGCCGTCTTGCACGTAAAAACACTTCATGCCGTAGTGCTTGCCGTCGTCAGTCACATAGTAGTCAAACGCATCTTGCGTAAAGCCGTCGGAGTTGGTGGCACGCACGCGCACAAAATACTGGCCGGCATCGGGCGCATCGCAGGTCACCTCGGGAAGCAGCACGTCCTCGGCCTTAAAGACAACGTCGCTTATGGCATAGTCGCGCGCAAGCTCTACAGTGTAGCGAATGTCGCGCGCCTTAAAGTCGTAGGACGCATCCCAGTTAATGCGCAGCTTACCGTTATCGATCTGCGGCACGCCGATGTAGAACGGCATGGGCTTTTTAAAACTCTCGCGAAAGCTCTTGTAGTTCTCCTCGATCTCGGAGGGAATCGCCGCGGCGATCTGCTCGTATTGGTCCTTGGTGACAGGCAGATTGTCGATATCGGGCGAAGCAAAGACCAGGGATTCAGTCACCTCGCGGTAGTGCTTGATCATCTTGGTCAGGCGCGTCTCGGTCAAATACGTACGCAGGTCCTTGACGGCGCGATCGAGCTCACCGCGGAACGCCTTGCTGCGCAGCGCACGATTGAATAGCACGTTGCCCCAGTAGTTGCTTACGCCGCGCTCCCAGCTCGCATAATCCGAGAACCCCGTCAGGCTCAGCTCAAGCTTACGCAGCATGCCGTCGTTATCCCAATCCAAGATGTACCAGACCTTGGAGTTAAGCGGGCTGTACAGATAGCAGTTGCGGTTCTGCGTATCGCAGTTGCCCGTCAGGATCTGAAACGCCAGCCAATAGACCAAATTCTCGGTATCAAAGTAGGTATCGAGCACGCCATCGATCTTTTGCGATTCGTCGTTGAGCGCATCGAGCATCTCGATGAGCTTGGTGTGGTCCGTATCGCCCTTAATCTCGAGCATGTCTTCAAAGCTTGCCTGGTTGTAGTCGGGATCATCGGCAAGCTTAATGGTGTCCTCGTAGCGATGGAAATCAAAGCTGTTCACCTTGTACAGGTGCCCGCTCTTATCCAGGCCATGTGCCTTAAGCGCCGTCTTGTTGAGCTGCTCCACCTGCGTAAACAGGCCGTAGTCCTCAAAGGTATCGTTGGACTTTTCGGTCTGGTCGCACACCCACAGATGCACAAACTGCGTGCGCAGGCCCATCATCTGGGGAATCCCGCGGATAAGGTCATAGGCCATCTTGTTGCGAAAACGCATACCCTCGCCCATGTGCTTGTTGAGCGCAATCGCACGCTGCTGGCGCCAGGTACCTTTTCCTTTTTTGAGCTCCACCTTGTAATTCTTCTGCGTATAACCGCTCGACGTCTGGCCACGCACCTGCACGGTAGCATTGGGCGCTTCCTCGCCATAGCCAACCTCGCCGGCCACCGGGCCGTCTTCGTCGCCCGCCTGCAAAAGCCCCATTACCTGATAGCGCGTCACACCCATGTCGGCGTAGTCATACACCGAGTACGTATTGATCTCAGCCCAGCTATGATCGGTGTTCTCGGAGCTGTTACCGCGCGAGACCGTCAGGTACATGGTCACAATGCCCGAGTCGTCGTAGACCTCGTACAGCTCGTCCTTATCGCGAAGGTGCTTGGTCTCGCCCGAGGCCTCAGCCTTTTTAATCTTGTCCTGCTTTTTGACCTTTTTGGTCGAGGATTCGTCCTGAGACGAGCAGCCCGAAAGCAACAGCGCACCGGCAGCCGCCTCGATCAGGCAGCGGCGAGACATCAACTTATCGATCATCAGAACCTCCCCAATGTTTTTGGTACAGGCGAACCACCATACGTTCAAACGCACTGCGCGGCTCACCGCCCACGCGCTTGTCCTCGTAGCGTTGCTCAACACGGTCGAGCACCCGGCCAAGTTCGGTAAACCAGCCCGTCTTGTCAGTAGCCACAATGGGCTGCTGGCTCAGGATACGATACGGCAAGTTGGCGGTATAGGTATCGAGCAGCAGCAGCGCCACGATAAAAAACACCGCTGCACCCAACAAAAAGCCAAAGCCGTAAAACTGCTGCGGCAAAAGCAACGACACGGCAGTCGCCAGCCCGGCCACACCGGCAAACAGTCCCGAGGCCAGCACGGCCCCCTTGTAGTCGGTAAAGTACAGCAAGATGAGCAATAACGTATTGCCCACGGCATACAGGCCATAGCCCACGCATAACGTGCGGAAATACCCGTGCATCAGGTTGTTAAAGCCCAACGGTAGGGCCGACAGCACCGTGGTCTCGAGCGAGATGACCGCCGCCGTCACAAACAGTTGCTTGAGCGCACAAAAGCGCAGTTCTCGGTTGAGCGTGGCAAGCATTTCCTCCTCGGCTACCACAATGTCGCCCACCACGCCACCGTCGTTGAATAGGCTGTAGTAGTCGCGGTAGCGCGGATAAAAGTTGACCTCGACCGAGACCACAAAGTTGACGGACGTGACCAGGATCGTCAAAAACGCGATGAGCGCCGGAACATCGTGGTAGGGCGCACCATAAAACAAGCCCTTGACCTGCACGCCAATGGGACCGGCCCATATTATCACCAAGTGCGCAAAGAGGCCCAGGTTGGTAAACAAGCCCGTGAGCGCCAACGGCATAAACTGATCAAGCCACCGTAAATAGAGCCAGGGGCTGCGATCGCCCTGCGGAAAATACCGGTACAGCAGCACCACGTCCCAGGCGAGCATGACGCCGTAGCCCAGAGCAATTGACGCCAACAGGCCCTCGACCGGCGGCAGTCCCAGCGCCAGCGCGGCCAGGGCGCACAGGCACGCCACGCCAATGGCGGCCGCAAAGCTGCACAGGATGCCGCGGTAATCCTTAATGGCCGTGAGGTAACTCATGCCGTTCCAGTTGACGATCATAATGTTGAACAGCCACAGGCACAGCAGCCCCTGCAGCAGCGTGGCGCCCGAGAACAGCAAAAAGACGCCGTAGAGCACCGTGCCCGCAACGAGCATAATGGCGTTGGAGCCCCAAAACGAAGGTAGGATCTCATCCTCGCGCTCGGCAAAAAGCATATCGGCCAAAAAGCGCGTGACCGGCATAGAGAAAAAACTCGTGAGCGTGAGCGACGCCAGCAGCGTATAGGTCACCATGCACACCAGCAGATCTTGGTTGGCACGGCCCACACCCCACAGACCGCACAGCACCAAGATACCCACCTGGAGCAGCACGCCCAGTAGCATGGGGCCCGTACACACAATGCCAGCGTAGCCATAGGCGCGCATCGTAGCAAACAGACCCTTGCGCCTAAACAGGCGCTTGAGCTCAAAACCGATTCCGGCCACCGGCTACTCCCCCTCTCTGGGCAGGTCAAACGCTTGCGCCGTCTCGTCGTACAGCGCGCGATAGTTGGCGAGCATCTGCTCGTGCAAGAAGTACGTGGCAACGCGACGCTGCCCGCGCTCCCCCATCTCAATGCGACGAGCGCGGCTTGTGCACATGCGTTCCATGGCATCGGCCAAGCCCTTGCGATACATGGGCGGCGTCACAAAACCCGCCACGCCAAAGTCGTCGCCAGGGGCGCCTTCGAGCAGCTCACGGCAGCAGCCCACCTCGGTCGTCACGCAGGGACGACGCGCGGCAAGCGACTCCAGCACGCTGAGCGGCTGGCCCTCGGAGATGCTCGTCAAAATGGTAAAGTCGAGCTTTTCCATGTACTCGACCACGTTGACGCGGCCGGTAAAGATCAGGTCGCGCACGCCCAGGGTTTCGACCAGCGCGTGGCACTCGGCGCCGTACTCCTCGTCATCCACGCCGCCCATGATGTGCAGGCGCACCTTAGGCAGGCGCTCGTGCAGCTCAAAGAAGGCATAAATCATAGTCTTGACGTCCTTGATGGGCGCCAGGCGCACCACCGCGCCAATGTCCACCCAGCCGTCATCTGGCTTTAAGGGAATATCCTTAAAGCGATCGAACTGGATGCCGTTGGGGATGACCAGGCATTTGTCCGCATCGCAGCCCATATCAATCTGCGTCTTGCGGGCGTTATGGAACAAACTCGTCACGCGGAAGGCACGGCGGTAGATCTCCTCCGAAAGCAGGTAGAAAAAGCGAATCCAGCGGTCCTTAAACGACGGCACCACCCAGTCGGCGCGAATGATCTCTTCCTCACGCTCGCGGGTGTAGATGCCGTGCTCGGTCAGCAGTACCGGCGCATGGGAAACGCTCGAGCCCAGGCAGGCGAGCAGACCACCGTAGCCGGTCGAGATAGCGTGGTACACATCGGCCACCGGCACCTCGCTGCCCAGCAGGTAGAGCACTGGCAGCAGCATAGAGCGCATGGTGTGGAATGCGTCGGCAAAGGGCGTGTAGGGGTACTCGGCAAGGCACACGTCGCGGAAGATATCCATAAACGTGCGGCTCTGCAAAAACGAGAGCGGATGCACGCGACGGCGCTGGAAGATATCGAACAGCACGTCCC
>URFE01000088.1:0-8058 GCA_900546965.1 uncultured Collinsella sp. | reverse complement strand
CCGATGGCACGCAGCATCTTGACGGCCGACTCCACGCCGGGCGCCTCTTCGCCCGGAAGGCCGAGCTTCTTGTCGCTGTGGGCACCGATGGCCAGGTAGACGGCATCAAACTCGTCGCGGAGGCAGGCAAGCTCCTCGCCGTTGACGGAGTGGTCGAGTTCCACGTCGATGCCGGCGCTCAAGATCCAGTCGATCTCGGCCTGAAGACGCTCGCGCGGCAGGCGGTAGCTGGGAATGCCATAGCGCAGCATGCCGCCTAGGTGGTGGCGCTGCTCAAAGATGGTCACTTTGTGGCCCATCACGGCCAGGTAGTAAGCACAGGAAAGACCGGCCGGGCCGCCGCCGATCACGGCGACGCGCTTACCGGTGTTGTCCACTACATGCGGCTTGTGGTCGTTGAGGTCACTGTGCTCAACGGCAAAACGCTTGAGGGCGAGAATGTTCATGGGGTCGTCGACCATGCCACGGCGACAGTGCATCTCGCAGGGATGCTCGCACACCAAACCGCAGACGAGCGGCAACGGGTTGTTCTTGCGGATGACCTTGACGGCATCGGCATAGCGGCCGGCCTCGACCAGCGAAATGTAACCGGGAATGTCGACGTGCGCCGGGCAGCCCGAGACACACGGGACGCGGGCCTCGCGGTCAAAGCCACAGGAGTGCTCGCGGATATGGTGCTCAAAATCATCGCGGAAACCGCGGATGGCGGTGAGTGCCATGGCGCCGGCCTCGTAACCGATGGCGCAGTCGCTCGAAAGATAGATGGTGCGGGCGGTGCGCTCAATCAAGTTGAGCGTGGACTCGTCGGCGCGGCCCTCAAGCACATCGGCGAGCAGATCGCTCAGCGCGCTCAGGCCCACACGGCAGGGCGTGCACTTGCCGCAGCTCTGGGTGGAGCACAGGTTGACGAGCGCCGCCGTAAACTCAACGGGGCACGGGGCGAGCGAACTCACCGCCAGACGGCGCCCAAGCGCATCATGTAGGTCGTCCATGACGGCCTGAGCGTGGCTGCGTTCCATTACGTGCAGTCGTGCCATAAGATCCCCTCTCATGCGGCAGCCCGGAGGCGAGGCCGGGCGAAATTGCTACACGCACAACACTGACCTATAAAGTTGTTAGGCCTCCACGCAGTTCGGCAGGCGGTATGAAATGTCACCCTCGGCGGTGAAATAGAACATTACCGCAGATAAATGCCATATTTGATAAAACGCGTTACCAAATGACAATGCCCCGCCCACGCAATCACGTGGACGGGGCATTGCTCATGGTATGCGGTCAGCGACCCTGTTGCTTTTACTTAAGCTCGGGCCAGTAACCCTTGTTGGCCTCGATCATGTCGTCGAGAACCTCCTTGGCGACCTTCATCGACGGCACGGTCTTGTTGAGCGTAAAGGCCTTGAGCGCCTTCTCGTACGAACCCTCGATCGTAGCCTCGACCACGAGCTTCTCGGAGTTCAGCTGCTGCATCATGAGACCCTGCTGGAACAGAGGAATGTTGTCGCGGCTGATGACCTCGGGGCCGTTCTTGCCAATGTAGGCAGGCAGCTCGACCATAGCGTCGTAGGGCATGTTGGGGATAGCGCCCTTGTTCTCGCAAATGACCAGGAAGCGCTGCTTGGTGTCGTTCTTCAGAGCGATAGCCAGGTCGGCAATCCAGTCGCCGTGGCTGCCCGCATAGAACGTGCTCTCGTCGATCTCGCCGGTCTTCTCGTAGTGGTCGATGCCGTCGAAGAGGTTCTTCTCACGCGTCTCCTCAACCTCGTTAGCACGGGTGCGCTCGGGGTTGGAGTGCTCGACGAACTCCTTCTGCTGCAGATAGTAGTTCAGGTACGTGTTGGGCAGGTACTCCGGGAAGCACTCCATGATCTCGTACTCGCCCTTCCAGACGTAGTACCAGCTGCCCTTGGTGTGACGGTTCTGCTCGGGATGCTCGTCGGTGGCCTCCTCGGGCTTCTTTGCCATGAGCGAGCCCATGCCCTTGAGGTAGGAGTCGGGCAGCAGGATCTGGTGCTCCTTGATGTACTCGCGCAGCTGCGGGAGCACCTCCTCGCCCTTGTGGCGGATCGAGGTGAACCAACCAAAGTGGTTGAGGCCAAAGTAATCGTACTCGACATCCTTCTTGTCGATATCGAGCGCGGCGCAAACCACGTCGATGATCGCGATCGGCATGTCGCGGATGTTGATGATGCGAGCGTTGGGACGCAGCACACGGCAGCCCTCAGAGACGATGGCGGCAGGGTTGGAGTAGTTGAGAATCCAGTAGTCCTTCTTGGCGTACTTCTCAACGTCATCGATCAGCTCGACCATGGGGAAGATGGTGCGCATGCCGTAGGCAAGGCCGCCGCAACCGCAAGTCTCCTGACCCACGCAGCCGTGACGCAGCGGAATCTTCTCGTCCTGCTCGCGCATGGCGTAGCCGCCCACGCGCATCTGGGCAAACACGAAGCTGGCATCCGTAAAGGCAGTCTCCTTGTCGGTGGTCACCGTGAGCTTGATGTCCAGGCCGAGGTCCTCGTGCAGAATCCAGTCCACGAGCACGCCGATCTTGCGCTGGCGCTCCTCGTTGATGTCGTACAGACGAATCTCGTCAACGTCGAGCTCGTCCTTGCGCAGGGCGATGGACTTGACGATGCCGGGGGTAAAGGTGGATCCGCCACCACACAGAGTAATGATCATTGTTTACTGCTCCTTCTCAATTGCGTTTTCGACCTTGTCGCGCATCTCGGCGACCTTCATGCCAAAGATGATCTGGATATTGTTACCGTTGCGGTTGATGCCGCTGTTGGGCACGTGGTTAATGAGGTTCTCATCGATGAGGTCCGGGTTCTTAACGTTCACGCGAAGACGCGTAAAGCAGTTCTCGAGCTCCTCGATGTTGTCCTTGCCACCAAGACCTGCGACCAGGTCGGCAATACCTGCATCGACGCCCTCTGCGGGAGCCGCGGCAACAGCGCCCTGCTTCACCGCAACAGATGCGGCAGCTTCGCCCTCGGCAACGGACTCAGCAAGCTCGGAGTCCTCCTCGCGACCGGGAGTGTGAAGGTTGAGCTTCTTAATAAGGAAGGTAAAGAGGAAGAAGTACAGAGCGGCGTTGACGACTCCAAGCACCAGCATAACCGGCCAGTTGGTCTTGTCGACACCGAGGACCAGGTTGGAAACCACGATGTTGATGATGCCGCCTGCAGTCGAAGCGGGCACGGAGAGGACCTTGAGCAGAACCAGGAAGATGCCGGAAAGAACCGAGTGAACGACAAAGAGCACGGGAGCGGCAAAGACAAAGAGGAAGTCCATGGGCTCGGTGACGCAGGAGAGCACGGCGGTGATGATCAGCGGGATGATAACGGCCTTGGTCTTATTCTTGTTCCCCTTGTAAGCGGTGAAGATAAAGGCGAGACCGATACCGATGTAGGGCCACAGATTGTTGAAGGTGTAGCTGTTGAAGTAGGTGCTATCGGAGAAGGGCTGGCCCGTCATTGCCATCTCGGCGACACGGATGGGGTAGGCACCGGCGATAACCTGATCGCCCAGCGTCAGGGTGCCACCCACATCGGAGAACTGGAACGGGGTGTAGATGAGGTGGTGCAGACCGGTGGGAACGAGCAGCTTGTTGAGCATGCCGTAGATAAACAGACCAATGTTGCCCGACTCCTTAATGATGCCGGCAACGGAGGAGATGGCGCCCTGAACCGGAGGCCAAACGATGCAGAAGCCAGCGCCCATGATCCAGGAAATGATGATCATGATCAGGAACGGAAAGCGAACGCCCGAGAACATCGAAAGGGCAATGGGGAACTGCTTGTTCGAGTACTTGTTGAACACGGCACCGGTGATGCAACCAAGAATGATGCCGCCAAACACGCCGGTATCGAGCACCTGGATGCCCATAACGGTGGCCTGGCCGGTTCCGGTAAGGCCGAGCATGCCGCTCGCCTCGGCAAGAGAGCCGGTGGCGTTGAGCACGATGTTGTTAGCCTGCAGGAACAGGAAGAACGACATCAGGGCGATCAGCGAAGCATGGCCCTTGTTCTTCTTTGCCATGGCGCCGGCGATGCCCACGCAGAACAGAATCGAGAGGTTGTTGATGATAAACATCAGCGACTGATAGACAACGGCGCCCACAAGCTGGAACGGACCGGAGCCCAGTACGGGGACCAAAGCACAAATGGTCTTGTTGGTCAGAATGATGCCCACGATGAGCAGGATGCCGGCAACCGAGAGATACATCATCGGCTGAACGATCGACTTCGCGAACACCTCCAACGGCGCCTTGAAATTGAACTTCTTTTTTGCGGTCATAGCGGTACTCCCCTTCCTTTTCCGCAAATTAAGACAGATGTGCCCTGGACAAGACCGTGAGCCTTGCCTTATATCAATCGATGTGTGGGCACGTTATGCCTAGAGACCAGGTTCTCCAAGCAGGTTAACAATGTGATACGCGAGATAACTCTTCTCGGCATTGGTAACGACAACGTTATAGGTAGACGACAAGTGGGCGGCTATGGCGTCCGCGCACGAGAATGCACGCGGATACGCCGTTTCATCGATTCGGAACAGCGCGTCTCCGTTGATTTGCCCGGCCGTAGGATCGAGCGCTCGCTGCGCGAAAAACTGCAGGTGACGAACGAAACGTTCGTAAGGCAGCGAGGTGTCGTCGAGGGTCGTGGCATAGCGCTCGGAAACAATCGCAAGCACGTCGCGAACAAGCTGGACCGAAACAATCAGGCGGTCAGAGCGCTGCGGCATGGTGGCGTTAACGATATGCAAGGTAATGAAACCCTGCTCCTCCTCGCTCATCTCAATGCCCATATACTCCTTGATAATCTGCAGCGCACGGCCCGCAAGCGCATACTCCTTGCGATAGAACTGCTGGATCTCGAGCAGCAACGGATTCTCACAGGGGACGCCCTTGCGCTCGCGCTCCAAAGCAAGGCTGATATGGTCTGCGAGAGCAATGAGAATCTTGTCGTTGATGTCGACATTGAGCTCTCGACGGAGCATCTGAACAATGTCCTCGGCAATCACGAGGTTGACGGTGGGAATGGACTCCAAAAGATGTGCCAAGCGGTCTATCGTACGCGAATCCTGAGAAGTTCCCTCCTGCAACGCGTAGGTCTTTTCGATCGACGCCTCGTCGATGGCATCGCCGGCATGACGGCCAAAGCAGAGGCCTCGACCAATGACGATGAGCTCGGAGCCATCGTCCGAAGTGACCATTGCGACGTTGTTGTTAAAAACTCGCTTGATAACCACGGTACCCACCACAAGAATTTACTCGGAAAGCCAGACGACAGGCTCTTTAACAGCAACAGGGCCGGAAGCATGCTCACGAAGAGTCGAGTTCTCCGAACGCTCGCACACAATAACGAAGACCGTGGGATCAAAGCCGGCAGCGCGAACCACGTCGAAATCGACCTCGACGAGGGGCTGGCCCGCGTCGACATGGTCACCCTGGGCAACAAGCGCATGGAAGCCCTTGCCCTCAAGCTTAACAGTGTCGATTCCGATATGCAGCATCACCTGAGTGGAGCTGTCGTCGGACATGATGCCCAGCGCGTGCTCAGTCGGAAACAGCGCCGCGACAGTACCGGAAACAGGAGCGCACACCGTTCCCTCTTGGGGAACCACGGCAACGCCATCGCCCACCGCACGGCTGCTAAAAGCGGGGTCATTGGTGTTTTCTAGATGAACAAGCTCGCCGGAAACGGGAGCGAGGATTTCGAACTCGGAAGCTGCAGTCGTCTGCTTATCCGAGCCCCCCATAAGGCGAGAAAAGAAACCCATGTTGGCATGTCCCTTCATAAATATAGCCCAACCAAAATCAAGCGAATGCATCCATAGAGACGCACCCGATCAAAGACTTTGGTTAGGCCCACGTCCGAGGGACTCGGTAACCTTCCGCATTTCTTTTTACGGGGGTTATTGTAGACAAGCCCAAAGCCAGAGTTATCATTATGACCGGTGAACGGTATTTTTTCATCGATAAACGGTATTTAGGCGGCACTTAGGGACGTTCCTTTTCTGCCGGCACCCAGGGACACTCCTTGCTCTGGCCCCATTGCACCAATTTCGCATGCGCTAGATAAAGAGCTCGCATTCCTTCCGCACGACGCAAACCTTGCTCAGCATCTGGGAAACAGCGGATAGCTTGTTGGGATCAACCTTACGAGCACCTCGCGGACATACGGCAATGCAGCGCATGCAGGAGATGCACGCCTCGCCAGCTGCTCGTTTGGGGTCACCCTTGTCGATAGCACAAACGGGGCACGCCGCGGCGCATGCACCGCAGGAAACGCAATCCTCTGTTGCCTCGGGTGCCATGCGGTGACCTCCAGCTTGTTTATAAGGACGATTGCCGGGGATAGAGGGCTCGGACGCATCCTCAGCCAACAGCTTTTGCTGAATTTGCTGAGCAAACTCAGCAAGCTGCGCCGCATCCTGCGCATCCGGACGACCGGCAGCAAACTGTCGCGCAATGGAATGTTCTGCAATGGTTGCAACTGCCGCGATCACCCGGAATCCCGCATGCTTCGCAACGTCCTCCAGCTCTACGAGCGTGTCCTCAAACGCGCGGTTTCCGTATACACAAACCAAAACAGCCCGAGCCCCGTTGCCGCGCACCATGCCCAACCGGTCAGCCACCACAGCCGGGATTCTACCGGCATACGCCGGCACAGAGATTACGGCCACGTCGTCCTCAGTCATCGAGACAGCGTTGAAATCCAACCCGCTATCGGTCAGATCGACGGTAACGGTATTCTTGCCCAGTGCTCCGGCCACAAGGCCTGACACCTTCTGCGTTCCACCCGTCGGACTAAACACAATTTCGAATACGCTCATCGAGGCACCCTCCCCTACGCCTGGCAACGCGTCAAGCCGCTTTCACATCCAGCCAGAGTATACGGCACGTGGGGTCCCCGTTTTAATGCACCAAGCACCCCAATGCACCCACCCTACGCTGTCTGCCTCTTCGTTTTGTATAAATTACGGTACAAATTGTATATATTTACGGGATACCGCTGTGTTCTCCTGAGGTACCCCATCCTGGCCCGTGCAAAAAAACGGAGTATTCTGCAACGTAACCACGCCAGCACCGCCGCGGGTGGGCAAAACTGTAGGGCGCCGTATCATTCTAAGTCCCGACATGGCGAGAATGACGCGCCCCTGCTCCGGAAAACGGTGAAATCTGACTCAGAACGCTCGCCAGGGATATCCGAAGGCCACCGTTGGCGACGTCGGATCATATGCAGACAACTCGAACTGCAGAATACTCCAAAAAATGCACGGCGCACCCCATGGGGCCCATTGCTGCATGGCAGAAAATAGGTCCTCAGCATCCCCCAGATGCATTCCCGAGAAAATCACGTTTGAATTAGCGATGGACACGGCAAACAAAAGGGCCCGAGCGTTGTTTGCTCGGGCCCTTAGCTTGTCTCACGCTAGCGTGCGATGTGTATGTTACTTGCGCTTGCCGCCGCCGTCACCGGGACGACGGGAGCTGCCGCCGCGCTTGCCGCCACGGCCGTTGCCATAGCTGCCACGGTTATCGCGACCGCCGGCACGACCGCCACGGGAGCCGGCCTGGTTGCCGCCGCGACCACCACGGTAGCCGCCGCGACGCTCCTCGCGGGTATCGTCGTAGTTGCGCCAATCATCGCGGCGATCGCGGCTGGCACGCGGATCGCGACGATCACGCGACTCGTTAGAACGACCAGCGCCGCTGCGGCTGCCGTTACCGCGAGCACCCTCGCGACGCTCGCCGCCACGACTGCCGCGCTCTTCAAAGCGCTTGCTGCCACGGGACTCACCGCTGCGGGTGCCACGCTCGCCGCGACCCTCGCCGCCGCGACGCTCGTCACGGCCACCGCGCTCGTCATTGCGACCGGAACGACGACGATCGCCCGAACCACGCTTGCCGCCACGCGAGCCACGGCCCTCATCCTCGCGCTCAACACGGCGACGACCGCCGCGGTCCTCGTCCTCGCGGCGACGGCGATGCGCCTCGCCCTGGAACCTGTCTCTTATACACATCTGACGCTGCCGACGACTTAATAGGTGTAG
>URFE01000087.1:0-8234 GCA_900546965.1 uncultured Collinsella sp. | reverse complement strand
CGAGATCCTGAGATGTCTCGTGGGCTCGGAGATGTGTATAAGAGACAGCTGTGCAAGCGCGCTTGGGCCGCCGGCGTCCAGGTCATGGTCGAAGGCCCGGGTCACATGGCGCTCGACGAGATCGCCGCCAACATGAAACTGCAGAAGCGCCTGTGCCACAACGCCCCGTTCTATGTGCTCGGGCCGCTGGTGACCGATATCGGCGTGGGCTACGACCACATCACCGCCGCCATCGGCGGCGCCATCTCCGCCAGCTCCGGTGCCGACTTCCTGTGCTACGTGACGCCGGCCGAGCACCTGTGCCTGCCCAACGCCCAGGACGTGCTCGACGGCCTCATGGCCACCAAGATCGCCGCACACGCCGCCGACATCGCCAAGAAGGTGCCGCACGCCCGCGACATGGATGACAAGATGGGCCAGGCACGCCGTAAGCTCGACTGGGACGCCATGTGGAAGTGCGCGCTCGACCCGGTCACCGGCAAGAAGCGCTACGAGGAATCCCCCGCCGCCACCGAGGGCACTTGCACCATGTGTGGCAAGATGTGCGCCGTCCGCACCGTCAACAAGGTGTTCGAAGGCACGACGATCGACCTCGGTATTGAGGACTAACGCGTCACCGAAGCCACAATCGGTAACAAGGTGTTCGACAATTGTTGACGCGTGAACATTTGCTTACATTTGCGTAAAGATTGCATCGCCCGCCCGGGTTCGGAATACAGCCGGCCCGGGCAACTTTATAATGCAGACTTAAAGACCCATTTGAATCCGACCGAACAAGGGAGCGAACATGGATCGCAGTAAGGTACCCGCCGTTCTATCCATCGCAGGATCCGATTCCAGCGGTGGCGCCGGCATTCAGGCCGACATCAAGACCATCACGGCGCACCGCCTGTATGCCGAGACGGCCATCACCGCCATCACAGCGCAAAACACACTGGGCGTTACCGCCGTGCAGAACATCTCCCCGGATATTGTCGCGGCGCAGATCGATGCCGTTTTTGACGATATTCGACCCAGCGCCGTCAAGATCGGCATGGTTTCCTCTGCCGAGATTATCGAGGTTATCGCCGACCGCTTGAGCGCCTGGGACGCACAAAATATCGTCGTCGACCCCGTCATGGTCGCCACCTCGGGTGCTCGCCTCATTGCCGAGGATGCCGCTGAGGCACTCACCCGCCGCCTGTTCCCGCTGGCGACCGTTATCACGCCCAACATTCCCGAGGCCATGGCGCTGCTCGATTATGAGGTCGATTCCGAGCGCACGCAGCAAAATGCCGCCATGCTTCTCACCCGTCGCTTTGGCTGCGCGTCTCTCGTTAAGGGCGGGCATTTTGTCAACGAGGCCAACGATGTGCTAGCAGAGCCCGCGCCGCTCGATGACGGGGGCAACCATCTGGGCGATCCGCTCACCACGTGGTTCCGCCACAAGCGCATCGAGACCGGCAACACGCACGGTACTGGCTGTACGCTTTCGTCCGCCATCGCCTGCGCGCTGGCCCAGGGCATGGATCTTGCCGATGCCGTCAACGCCGGCAAGGCCTACCTAACGGGTGCTCTCGCCGCTGGCTTTGACATGGGCAAAGGCTCCGGCCCCGTCAACCACATGTGGCAGTATTAAGATTCACAGCCCAAGCCACCGCAAAGGCGCCCGCCCCCTTTGCGGTGGTTTGGGGTCGCGCTACTCTCCGAGCATCTCTTGGAGCTTGGCTGCCACGGCGTGACCCAGGCTCTCATGGCTTTCGGGCATCATATGCAGATAGTCGATATCGCCCGGCTCGGCAAAGTCGGCGGCATTCAAAAAGTCGCAGCCAAACTGCTCAGCCACATGCGCGTAGTACCCACCAAAATGTTCCGAGGCTTCTACGGAATGCTCGTCAAAATCGGTCATATATACGTCGGCGATCTGCGGCTTAATCTTGATAGGCGCCATCAGCAGAATGCGCGGACAAGGCGCAGCGTCGGTCCACGGAAACGCGCGGACGGCGCGAATCAGCGCCATGGCGCCACGGGCGATATCGGAAGCTGTCACGTTAAAGACCGTCTTACAGTCGTTGGTGCCCAGCATGATCACAATGGCGTCCAGCGGCTTATGGGCCTCGAGCAGCATCGGAAGTGCGCGGATGCCGTTAAGATTGGTGTCCAGATGGCACATGTCGTCGCGTACCGTCGTGCGGCCGTTGAGGCCTTCTTCAATTACATGCCAGCCCTCGCCTAAGTCACGTTGGGCCACGCCGCACCAGCGCACATCCTGCGCATAGCGCACCGCGGTGCCGTCGCGCATGCCCGCCGGATCGTAACCATAGGTGTTGCTGTCGCCAAAGCATAGAACGTTTTTCATCGTAAGCCCCTCGCTCAGTAAAAAGCCGACGGAAGCAGCCTCTCCCGCCGGCTCGACCTATCTGTCAGCACGTACCGATTACAGGTACTTGCGCCAATCGTCCTCGTCCTCATCATCCTCGGTAGCAGCCTGGGTCTGCTCGGCGGCGCGAGCTGCCGCAGCGCGAGCGGCAACCTGGGCATAGGACTCCTCGTTGCGCTCGGGGAAGTTTGCCAGCACGTGCTCGAACTTGGCAAAATCCTCATCCCAGCGCGTAGAAGGCACGGCAAAGAAGACTTGCTTGACCTTAAAGTCGCCCGACGCGAGCTCCTTGCGGAAGAGCTCGGCCACGGCCTCTGCGTCAAAGCCGTTGTTGTCGCAGCCCCAAGCGCCCAGCACGAGCTTCTCGCGACCTAGCTCGTCGCAGATGGCAAGCACAAAGCGAATGCGGTCGCGCAGGGCGTCCAGCAGAGCATCGTCGCTCACGCGATACTCCTGGCGGGCGCGCTTAACGTTGGGCGCGGCGGCCACGATCACGTCGGCGTATGCATGCACGTGGTTGCGGTCGAAGCGCACCGCAGGCACCACCAGCGCACGGTTGCGGTAAAGCTCGCAGTTGATGTTGCGGCGACGGTTCTCGCCGTACCATTTGCGCTGCTTATCGAGAACGTTGTACAGATACGAATCGGCGCACAGCGTGGCCTCCTGGCCCAGATAGCCCTGGATGTAGCCACCGCCCGGGTTGGTGAACGAGGCAAAGGCGAGCACGGCCATGTCGCAGAACTGCGCATAGCCACGACCGTTGTCCAGGATGGCCTGCGTGGCGGAGGCATCGAGCACGGTGACCTCAGGCAGAACCGGAGCGGGCTCCTCAGCAGGCGCGGACTCAGCTTCGGCGATTTCCTCGGCAGGCTCAGGCGCTGCCTCGGTCTCGGGCGCCGTCTCGGTCTCGGCAGCCTCCGCGCCCTCGACGTCCTCGGCAACCTGTTCTTCGGCGGCCACAGCACTCTGAACCTTGGCCTTCATCGCCGCGACAAAACCGGCAGGCATACCATCGAACTCGCACACGCCGGCAAGCGAACGCTCGATATCCTTGGCGCACGCTTCGGACACAGTTGCCACGTGACGCTCGGCGGCCTTGGCACGGGCCTCGCGCTTGGGATTGGGCTGACCCGCTCGGTTGGACCTGCGGTTACGGTTCCTGTTGTCGACGTCTGCCATAAGTGGTCACCTTTCCTGTCGCTGCCGCTATCGGCTTTTCCCATCCATGATACCCCGCCGCGTACAAAAAAGACGGCCCCGAAGGACCGCCTTTCGCATCGATTTACACGCACGGCAAGCACCGCCGCAATTCGCCACTAGTCGCGACGGCCAAGGATGTTCAGGATGCGCAAGAACACGTTGATAATGTCCACGAACAGATTGGACGCCATGAGCACGGCGTTGGGCAGCGTAGGCGGCACCGTCGTGGCAACATAGGTGTCGTAGCCAATAAAGCCGGCGAACACCACGATTACGATCAGATCGGTGATGGTCTGCGAGACGCCCATGAACATCAGCACGATCTCAACCAGAATAGTGGCGAGCAGAATGCCAAAACCGATGCCATATACGCGCTGGAAAAACTTGGGGAACGTCACGCCCAAGGCGCCAAAGACAAAGGTGATGGCGGCCGTGGCGATAAAGGCAGTGTTGATGGTGGGCAGGTCGTAGTTGGCAAGGCCAAACGACGCGGTCAGGCCAAAGGTGCTCGCAAAGATTACGTAGCCCACAAGGGACAGGCCCACGGACTGCTTACTGGCGGCGGCCGACATCATGACCATGCCGACGATGGTCAAAATAAACGATCCAAAGACCAGTGGCAGGGCGGCGCCGCTCATCATCATGCGGGCAAACGCCATGGTGCTCGTAAAGTAAGCACCAGCGCCCATGGCACAAAAGCCCAAGAAGATGAGGGCAGACATGGCAAGATTATACGCACGCGGCGACATCTCCTTGGCACGGCTTGCGCCGGTTTCGATGGGGCCGTTCTGATAGCCCTGAATATCGTTCATAATTTCGTCCTTTCAAAAGCGCCGCGACAGCGCAGTAGCTGACAAGATTCCTGTCATTGTACCCGAATGCCGTACGTCCTTACCCACGGCGCTCGCCCTCGAGCGTGCGGTCGAATGCCCACACCCACCAACGCATCAGATGGGCCTGCGAGCCATCTGGTCGTTCGCGCGTCTGGTCCTCCAGATACAACTCGGTCGCGTGCCCGCCAAAACGCACCTTATAGGTCGCCGTACGGATGCCGTGAACCGTCAGGCCAAACCCAGTGGTCGAGACAATCTCGTCAATCGTAAAGCAACGACCGTCGACCCAGCAGACGGTAACCGGCACGACTTGTCCGCCCGCGAGGATGCGAGCCACGACGTCCACATACTGCTTGTGTACGCGCCGAGTTTTGCCGTCTGTCTGTCGATATTCCATGCCTCCTATTATCGAACGCATGTTTGCATGTTGTAAAGCGAACAGACTGTGGTTTTGGAGTGTCGTAGTAATCGCACGTGTCCGCATGGCGTGTTAGCAAAAAGAACACCCGCGGTCAACAGGGCTAATATTCAGTTTTAGTGCCAAAAAGTTCACTTCTCCCATCAGAACTCGGTAAAGAGACCCGCAGGAGGTGATACGATTTATCATGTTTTTGTAACGTGTCTGCAAACTTCGAGAAAGCCCATATATGGACGTAACGTTCTCAACCTTCCTCGGCCAAATTGTGTCGAACCCAGTCCTTGCCGTCACCGTGATCCTCGCGTTGGGCGCCATCTTCGTCAATGGATGGACCGACGCGCCCAACGCCATCGCGACCTGCGTCACTACGCGTTGCATGCCCGCCCGCGCCGCCATTCTCATGAGCGCCGCATTCAACTTCCTCGGTGTGCTCATCATGACGCACTTTAACGCGAGCGTCGCCAACACCATCTCACATATCGTCGACTTTGGCGGAAACAGCACCATGGCGCTCGCCTGCCTATGCGCGGCGCTGTTCTCCATCGTCGTCTACGGCGCCACAGCGTCGCGTTTTGGCATCCCCACCTCGCAAAGCCACAGCCTTATCGCCGGCCTGACCGGTGCCGCCATCGCCCTCGGCGGTGCGAGCAGCGTCAACGTCCACGAGTGGATGAAGGTCATCTACGGCCTGGCGCTCTCCATCGGCCTGGGCTTTGTCATGGGCTGGGTCCTGTGCAAGCTCGTCTCGATTCTTTTCGTCGCCGCCAACAGGCGACGTGCCAATGTCTTCTTTAAATACGCTCAGATCGCGAGCGCTGCGGCCATGAGCTTTATGCACGGCGCGCAGGATGGACAGAAGTTCATCGGCGTGCTCTTTTTAGGCGTGGCCTTTGCCAGCGGCCAGACGAGCGTCGGCGATGCAGGCATCCCCATCTGGATTATGCTGCTGTGCTCGGCCACTATGGGCATCGGCACCAGCGTGGGCGGCGAGCGCATCATCAAGTCCGTCGGCCAGAGCATGGTTAAGCTCGAGAAGTATCAGGGCTTCTCTGCCGACCTCGCGGGTGCCGCGAACCTGCTGCTTGCCACCCTTACCGGCATCCCTGTGTCCTCCACGCACATCAAGACCTGCGCCATCATGGGCGTCGGTGCCGTCAAGCGCCTCTCGGCCATCAACTTCGGCGTCGTCAAGGACATGATGTTCACCTGGTTCTTCACCTTCCCCGCCTGCGGACTCATCAGCTTTGTCATGGCCAAGCTGTTCATGATGTTCCTCTAGTCAAACCGAACGTCCATCCGGACTGCATTACCTCGCCCACCCGTCTTCGCCTCGAAAGGACCCACCCATGGCAAAGAAACCCGATTCGTTCTACTTTGACAACTACGTCGCTTGCGCCGACCTCGCCGTCCAGGCCGCAGAGCTACTCACCAAGATTTTTGAGAACTTTGACCCCGCGCAGATCCACGACATGCTCGATAAGATGCATGCGATTGAGCATGCGGCAGACAAGAAGCACCACGAGCTCGAAGACGCCTTGCTCACCGCCTTTATCACCCCGCTCGAGCGCGAGGATCTGGATCTGATGAGCTGCTCACTCGACACCGTGCTCGACCGCATCGAGGGCGTCGTGCAGCGCGTCTACTTCACCAACATTCAGGGCATCCATCCCGACGCCATCGTGATCGCCCACAAGGTGACCGACGCCTGCCGCGCCATGAAGGACCTTATGGTCGAGCTTCCCAACTACCGCAAGTCCAAGACCCTGCGCGAGCTGGTCATCCAGATCAACACCATCGAGTCCGAAGCCGACGAGCTCTATATCAACGCCATGCGCAACCTGCACGTCAACGGCAAGGATCCGCTCGAGGTCATCGCCTGGCGTGACGTCTACGCCTTCCTGGAGTACTGCGCCGACTGCTGCGAGAACGTGGCCGATGTCGTGGATTCGATTGTCATGAAGAACAGTTAATTGGGGGTACGTGTCCCGGCGGCGAAGGGCCGGCACCTGTTTGCTTTCTCACTCCGGCTGCATGGCAGAGTCGTTCGAAAGTAAACAGGTGCCGGCCCTTCGCCTTACGTACCACCATTGGGAACTTTGGCTGATACTTTGAAAGCGATGGGGCTTTTGTTGGCGGGGCCTTTGGACCCGATTGGGAACTTTGGGACCGCCTTAAACGTTTGGGTGGATGGGGCTTTGGGTACCCTTTGTTTTACTTTGGATTGATTCGTTGAATTTGGAGGTCTTGGTTGTGAGTTATTTGGATCTGGCTCGTGGTCGGTATTCTTGTCGTTCGTTTGAGGACCGTTCTGTTGAGCAGGCTGTGGTGGATGCCATTGTTGAGGCTGGGCGTATTGCTCCTTCTGCTTGTAATAATCATCCAACCCGTGTGATGGTGTTGGATACGCCTGAGCTTCTGGAGAAGGCTGCTGCTTGTCAGCCTCGGTTTGCTCGTGATGGATCTATCTTTGGCGCTCCGCTCATCTTCCTTATTTGTAGCGTTACCGAAGACGCTTGGGTGCGCCCGTATGACCAGATGAATTCCAGTGAAATCGATACGTCCATAGTGTGCGATCAGATGATGATGGAGGCCACCGAGCAGGGCCTGGGAACGTGCTGGGTATGCCATTTTAAGCCCGAGGTGGCACAGGAGCAGTTCAACCTGCCCAAAGGCGTTTATCCCTATCACATGCTCGTCTGCGGATATCCTGCCGACCACATCGCCGATCCCGAGCATCGCGAGGCGCGTACCATTCCCCTCTCCGACTTCCTCCTCAAGTAGATTTTGGGACATGCCCTAAAACCTATCCTTGACCGCTCACCGGTTCGCCGAGTTCTGCGCCACTATGTGCAGGGCTCGGTTTTTTATGTTGCGCGCCCCGGTACAGTCATAAAAAAGGACCCGCAAGCTGCGGGTCCTTTCTAGGCACTAAATTGTAGGCCGAATGTTAGTCCAGGTCGTCGGCAGCGAAGTTGTCGATCGGGGCGAAGGGATCGGCCACGGGGACAACCGGGTCAGCGACGGGCAGCGGCTCGGCGGGAACAGTCACCGCAGGAGAAGCGGCGGAACCGACCGGCGTGGAGGCCATGAGGTCGGCCGGGAAGGAGTTTTGGGCATCGTCCATGAAGTGCTGGATGAGCTTGAGGTACTCGGCCTTGAACTCCTCACGGGAAGCCTTGAGACGATCGATCTCCTCGAGCTCGGCCTGCTTCTCGGTCAGAGCCTGGCGGATAACCTCGCGGGCCTTGGCGTCAGCCTCGTTGCGGATACGCTCAGCGTTCTCGTTGGCATCGTTGACGATGGTCTCAGCGGTCTGCTGGGCAGCGATCAGGGCAGCGGAAATCTGGCGCTCCTGAGCGGAGAAATCAGGGGCGGGAGCAGCTGTCTCTTATACACATCTCCGAGCCCACGAGACATCTCAGGA
>URFE01000086.1:0-8284 GCA_900546965.1 uncultured Collinsella sp. | reverse complement strand
GCAATCGCAAGAAGATGATGGGGCGGAATGTCAATCCTGGTCTAACAGAGCCAAAGCAAATGCCTGAGAGCAGTCCATGATGAACGCTGAAAGAAGAATGCCGTTACGCGCAATAGCGGCACCGATCATCTTCGGGCTAATTCCACGCTTAGGTGTCGCTGCAGTGTCCCCTCTTCGCATCTCAGGAATGCAGGCAACGACAACCAACGTCAACACCATTGCGATGATATCTGCCGAAAGACCAATGAGATATGCACCGACAGACGAAATGAAACCGCCCACGCAAGCGGAGATGGCATAAGAGGCATAGAAAACAAATCGCTCAACGACATTAAGTCTTACGAGCTGGTCCTGAGAGACGCTGTCAATGTAGATCGCTTCTATGGATCCGCTCACACATGCAACTGCAAATCCTTTGAGAGCAAACGCGCCGATTAAAAGCAGAGGAGAACGGGCGAAAAGTAGGGCGGCGTAGTATCCAAGCATTCCCACGACGCCAACGAGACCGCTTGTCTTTCGTCCAAACCTGTCAGCAATATAACCAGTAGGAACCTCAAGAATGAACTTACTCACTTGGTATGCAATCATCATGCTAGAAATCGCTACCATCGAGAATCCGACGAATTCAAGGTAAACCGTCAGAAAATACAAAATGGTGCTGAAGTTCGACAAAAAAACGAACGTCATATAAAGCAAAACCGTACGGTTTTTCATGCTCCGCCCTCCAAGAGCCAATAGCCCAAACCGAAATCTTGGAAAAGCATGAGGGCAAAGCCGTCAGTCATGTGTTACAAGGCGTCAACATTCACTTGACGCCACGAGGCCAAATGGCCTCACGAAGCGAGATGACGCAATAGGTGAAGAAATACCGTCTGGTGTCGATCGGTCCAGGCATTTTGTCGATAGCAAAAATAGATGGGCAAGGCCACGTCATGCGAGCCTTCAATGGAGCACTCGCTCACTTCCAGTCCATCTGTTGCGAGAGAAGAGCCAGAAAAACTCAATATCAATCCCCCGGCTTGAAGAAACTCAGTCTGCGCCCTGTTTTCGTATTCGACGTCGCGGAAGCGGAAATTGACGAGCTGGGCTTCAGGGCATTGGTTAATCGCATTGAGACAGGGTGACAAATTAATGGGAACAGCGAGCCTGCCGCTCAGTAACTCGCGAATGGTCATGGCGCCCACAGATTGATGACCCGCTGGACACGAAAGAACCTTGAGCTCCTTTTCACCCAAGTATTTCGAAGAAAGGACGCTGTCCCTTGGTTCCTCAAATGAGATGGCCGCGTCCGAAATTCCAAGCATAAGCGACTCAAAGCATGTAGCCGTTGGCTGATGCCACACATCAAGGTGAATATGAGGGTGCGAGCGTTCAAACGAGTCATACCAGTTTTCGGCAAAAAGACGCCCCCGCCCATGAAGGCAGGGGGCGTAAAGACGAAAGTGGCCATCGGGCGAGACGCCGTCGTCCCTTGATTGAGCGTACTTTTTGAGATCGTCGACTTGCGCCAGGATCACGCGTGCACGACGCGCAAATTCTCTGCCTGCCGGAGACAAAACAGCCTCCCCCGCCAATCGGTCGAGCAAAACAATCTGATACTCAGATTCCAACTTTTTGATTGCCGACGAAACGGCCTGTGGGCTCACGTGAACGGCGCGAGCCGCTTTGCGCACGCCGCCGTAGTTCGCTACCGCTTGAAGGTATTCGAGTTGAGAAAGCTGCATAGATTACTCCAAAGGCAGCCAAGTCGACGGGCTACGCGCCCTCAGATGAGGTTCTCGCCCAGGTTTTTGCCGCCGAGGACGTGCATGTGGAAGTGCATGACGGTCTGGCCGGCGTTGACGCCCTTGTTGGAGATGACGCGGAAACCGTCCTCCAAGCCCTTGGCCTTAGCGACCTCCTGGATGGCGTGAGCCATGGCGCCCATGGTCTCGGCCGGTACGTTGTCGGCGATGTCACTGTAGTGTTTCTTGGGAATCACGAGCGTATGGACCGGCGCCTGGGGATTGAGGTCGTCGAAGGCGATGACCTGGTCGTCCTCATAGACAACGGTCGAGGGGATCTCGTGGTTGGCAATTTTGCAGAAGATGCAATCGCACATGGTTGGTTCCTTTCTCACAAACCAAGGTAATTATATTTGGTCGAGATGGTTAGAACGAGAGACTGTCGTCGGTATTGGCGGCTTCGCCGTCGGCGAGCACGTCGTTGCCGTCGACGTCCTTAAGGAGCACCGAAACCTTCTGCTCGGCATCGGACAGGCGGGTGCGCAGGCTCTTGAGGAGCTCGACGCCGCGAGTATAGCTCTCGAGCGACTCCTCAAGCTCCATATCGCCCGACTCCAAGCTGCGGATGATGAGCTCCAGCTCCTGCGAGGCCTGCTTGTACGTAAGCTGCTCGACCGGGGTCTTCTCTGCCATATCTGTTTCCTTTCCTAAAGGTTTATCGCTATGAAACGCGGTCTACTCGACCGTATCGACCGTTGCCGCAACGTTACCGTCTGCCATGCGCACGCGGATGGCGTCGCCGGGCTTAAAGGTCTTGGCGCTCGTGGCCACACCATCATCGCTGTACGCGATGGAATAGCCGCGAGCAAGCACCTTGAGCGGTGACAGGGCATCGAGTGAGGCTGCCGCACGGCCCAGGTCGGACGCGGGTTTACCAAGCATCGTGCGCCCCTGATGCTCCAGGCGGGAACTCGCAAGCGTGAGCGCATGGCGCTTGCCATCGAGCCCCGAGGTGCTTGCGATCAAGCGCTCGGGCAGACGCTCGAAGTTGGAACGGAAGGCCCCGACCGAACGCGTTATGGCACCGGACAGACGATCGGCCGTCAGGGCAAGCTCGGACTCGCGACGCTCAACCATAAACGTTGGATCATTAAGGCACGGGCGGCACGCAGCCGCATCGAGCGCATCGCCCAAGCGAGCCGTATAGGTATCCCAGGCACGGCGACCGCGCTGATCGAGCATCTCCAGATCGACCTGATCCGACCCAATCATCGATGCCATCGCGGCGCCCAGACGCTGATGGCGCGCCTCGAGCACATCGGCCAACTCCGTCATAGCCGGCGCCACCGATTCTGCCGCCGCCGTGGGCGTGGAGGCGCGACGGTCGCTCACCATGTCGCAAATCGAGGTATCGGGCTCATGGCCAATGCCGGTCACCACGGGCACGGGACAAGCCGCCACCGCGCGGGCAAGCTCCTCGTCATTAAAGGTCATGAGGTCCTCAAAGGAGCCGCCGCCGCGCACCAGCAAAATACAGTCGGGCGCCGGCGTAATGGCAGCGGCGCGGCGCAGGCCCTCAATGAGCTCTGTCGGCGCACCCTCGCCTTGCACCTTGGCACCCACACAGACAAGCTCGACGAGCGGGTTGCGACGGCGCAGCGTGCGTTTGACGTCGTCGATTACGGCACCCGAAAGCGAGGTGACGACTGCCACGCGCGAGCAAAACACCGGGATGCGACGCTTGCGCGCTTCGTCCATCAGGCCCTCGCGACGCAGCTTTTCGGCCAACTGAGCCACCTGCTGACGCAGCAAGCCCTCCCCCGCCAGCGAGAACGAGCGGGCGACGAAGCTCATGCGACCCGTAGGCTTGTAGAGATTGAAGCTGCCCTTAAAGCTTACCTGCATGCCGTCGCGCAAGTCGAAGGTGCGCTTAAGGTAGGCGCCCTTCCAGATGATGCAGTCAACGGCGGCCGAGTCGTCTTTAATCTGGAAGTAACAGTGGCCGCTTCGGGCGTTGGGACCACGGAAACCCGTGACCTCGCCCAAAACGCTCAGTTGCGGAATGGCATCGAGCGCGCCGGCGGCGATCTCCACCGCTTGGCTCACGCTGAGCTCTTTGCGCTCCTGCTCGTCCGATCCGTCGAACTCGGCGGAAACGCTATTGCCGGTCAGATTCCAGCCTGCCACGCAGCCTCCTTTCGTCATCGTGCACAAGGACTTCGGCCCTGTGCAAATTCAAGTTCAACACATAGTACAGCGCCGCGGGGACACGAATCCCCACGGCGCCCAGCGACCCAATTTGTTATCGGTTGGAGTTTCTGTTGTAGCGAGCCATCAGGTAGAGCAGCTGAATGATCGAAGTGAGCGCTGCGGCAACATAGGTAAGCGCGGCTGCCGTCAGGACCTTCTTGGCACCGTTGACCTGCTTGGAGCTCATGCCCGACTGTTCGATGTACGCCACGGCGCGCCGACTGGCATCGATCTCGACCGGCAGCGTAACCAGTTGGAACAGCACGCTAAAAGAGAAGAAGATCAATGCGAGGGTCGTGAGTCCCGCGATGTTCATAAACAGACCCATGAGCAGCACGATGGTCCAAGTGTTCTGGGTAAAGTTGATGACCGGCACGAGGGCGGTGCGTACCTTCATCATGGCGTAACCACTTTGACGCTGAGCGGCGTGACCCGCCTCGTGACAGGCGACGGCAACGCTTGCGACCGAACCGCCCGAACGGTTAGCGTCCGAGAGATACAGGTTGTCATCCTGCGGGTTGTAATGGTCGGTGAGCTCACCGGCGACACCCTTGATACCCACGGAGTTGCAATCGTTGGCGTCGAGCATGCGGCGCGCGACCGCAGCGCCCGTGTCGCCGTCCGAGCGAACCTTGGACCAGGTCTTGTACGTCGAATTGATATAGCTCTGCGCAGCAAGGCCAAGCACTGTACAAACAAGAACAACCAGCAGGTACAGCGGGTCGATGCCAAAGCCGTAACCATAATAATAGGGCATGCGAATTCCTCCGAATCGAGTTACACGTTGGAGGCATTTTACCCACTCAGCCGGCTAGGCTTCCCTATAACAGTTCAATCTTTCCGTCCTTCACGGTGAGTCCCATGTTGCCCGAGAGCAGATCGTCCAGGCGCGAGCCCACAAGCTCAAAGCGCCAGCCTTCGCGCAAGGGGCTCTGCTCGGGATGCTCAATATAGTCGGCCAGGTCATCGCGCGAGGCAATGACCGAGGTCGCCACGCCCGAGCGCTCGGCAACCAGGCGAATAAGCGCATACATAAGGTCAGTCACGCTCTCCAGCTCCGGCGAAATCTGACGATGTCCGCGCACCATGAGCGGCAGGCGGTCGTGCGGGCAACTCGCGCCGCGCTTGATGGCCATCAGCGCGCCGTCCACGTCGCGCTCCCCCAGCTGGTCGGTACCGCGAATGCTGCGGAACTCCTCAACACGCACGGGATTGCGCTTAACCAGGGCCAACAGCGTATCGTCGGACATAACCCACTTGCGCGGGATGTTGCGCCGCTCGGCGCGATCCTCACGCCAGGCGGCAAGTTCGCGCGCAATGCCCAGCTGGTGACGACTGCACGAGTTGATGCGCTTGACCTTGCGGAACGCTTCGTGGCGGTCGGCGCGGTAGTGCGACTCGTCGGCCAGAGGACGCAACTCGTCGAGCACCCAATCCACGCGGCCCAGCTCGCGCAGACGGCTCATCATCTCGGTATAGGCAACGATCAGATACTTGACGTCATCGATCGCGTACTCAATCTGCTTATCGGTCAGCGGGCGGCGCGACCAGTCGGTCAGCGACTCGGTCTTGGGCAGCGATACGCCGCAGAACGTCTGAACAAGCGCGCCATACGAAATCTGCTGGCGCTCGCCCAAAAAGGCGGCGGCGACCTGCGTATCGAAAATCGGTCGTGGCAGCACGCCCACGGTATGGAGCATGACCTCCATATCCTGCGAGCACGCGTGGAAGACCTTGGTCACGCTCTCGTCGGCCATAAGCTCGGCCAGCGGCGATAGGTCGTCGATTACCAGGGGATCGACCGCGACGCTCTCGGCAGGGGTGGCAATCTGAACCAAACACAGACGCGGGTGGAATGTGCGCTCGCGCAAAAACTCGGTATCGACGGCAATCGCGTCGAACTCACGGGCGCGCTGGCAAAAGGCGAGTAGAGCCTGATGTGTGGAAATGTACATATCAACCCATCGAATAAGGTTAGGCCCGAAAAACACGGGTAGGATATCGGCATTGCCTTACAACTATACTCGGTTACTCACAGAACGGGAACGTAAGTATGCGCTGCCTTATCATCCACAACCCGGCATCGGGCCCCAGCTCAGATGAAATCTACGCATTCACGCACGCCCTCGCGCAGGGCGGCGACGAGGTCGTGATGCGTTTTATCGGCGATGGCATGGAGCCCGAGGATGCCGTGGCAGACGTGCGCGAGTTTGATCGCGTGGTCGTTTCGGGCGGCGACGGCACCGTCTCCAACGTGCTCGACCAGATGCGCGGGTGCGGTGTCCCCACGCTCGTCTTCCCCTCCGGCACAGCCTGTCTATTCTTTAACAACATCGGTAATGCCCCCGAGGCAGCGGCGCTCGCCAAGGCCTGCCGTGCCGGTCGCACGGTCAAAGTCGACATGGGTGAGCTCTTTTGGCTCGACGAGAACGGCAACGAGAAGCGCCACGGCTTTATCATCATCGCCGGCTCGGGCTTCGACGCCGAGATCATGATGAAGGCCGCCCCCACCAAAAACGACATCGGCGAGATCGCTTACTTCCTCTCCGCGCTCGCCACGCCCAATCCCACGGTGGCGCACTTTACGATTGAGCATGACGGCATTGTCGAGGAGCTCGACGGCATCTGCTGCATGGCCGGCAACACCTCGGTCATCCAAAACGACATCAACCTGTTCCCCGACTGCCGCATGAACGATGGCATGGTCGACATTGCGGTCATCGAACCCGTGCGCACCGTGCAGCTGCTGCCTACCGTGATCACCGCTGCGCTTGACCCCGCCGGCAAGGTACTCGGCCGCCCGCAGTTCAAGATCATCCAGACCAAGGAAGCCAAGATCACCTGCACCCCGTCGCTGGGCATGCAGTTCGATGGCGAGATTATCTCCAGCAATTCGGGCGTCTTTGGAGCCCGCGCGCTTCCGCAATGCCTCGACCTCATCGTCGACGAATTCTCCCCGCTCGGAAAATAGGAGGACCCTATGAACGACAATCCCCTGCTCGGCTTTATCATCATCGTTTTGGCCATGCTCGTCGGCTATGCGATCAACGTGATTCACCGCCGGAAGAAGTAATTCCACATTGGTATGATATTCATCCAATTATCGGTCTCCCCTGCTGTTTATGCATTTGCCAAACAGCAGGGGGGATTTTCATTTCGGGCATTCCAGCTACTTTATTCGGCTACAGTAATCACAGGGCGTCTTTATTAAAGTAAAGCTACAAACTGAGTATAATTAACCACTCATCGCATATTTCATTACGCTTATCGAGTAAGTTTCTTTCATAGATGAATATTGTTTCCAGTTCGTTACGCTAATGGGGTGTCTTTATTGGCTGAAGCCCTCTGGCGACAGAGGGCTTTCGCACGCTGGGAGGGAAAATGAGGAAAACTCACCCCGTCAACGCGCTCAAGAAGCTAGGCATAGGCCTCGCCTTTGGAGCTGCAACCATCATGTCTATGCCGACGTCTGCGCTCGCCTGCACGCAGATGTACATGGGTAAGAACCTTACGGCCGACGGCAATACGTATTATGGCCGCGCCGAGGACTATGGCAAACGCTACCTCAAGCACTTTGGCATCGAGGATTCGCACGCCCCCGGCTTCACCTACAGCTCCGATGAGTCCGGGTTCGTATACACCTCAAACAAAACCACGTATCGCTACAGCTATGTGCGCGATCACCCCTCGCAGTGGGATGAGCGTTGGGATGCCTACTCCGAAGCAGGCATCAACGAGAAGGGCGTCTCCTGTTCCGCCACGCTAAGCACCAGCATGAATGCAGATGTCAAAGCTGTGGACCCCCTGACGAATGGCTTGGGTGAGTACAGCTACGCCAGTGTTATCCTGGGCGAAAGCGCCATGGCCAGTGAGGGCGTCGAGCTTATCGGCAGTCTGATTGACCAGCAGGGCGTCTGCTCCAACGACCAGATTGTCATCGCCGACAGCAACGAGACCTGGCTGTTCGCCGCACTTTCCGGGCATCAGTGGATTGCCATGAAGCTCGCTGATGACGTCGCGTCGCTCAACCCTAATATCGGGAGCCTCAACTACGATGTCGACCTCGACGACACCGAAAACTGCCTCCACTCCGAGGCCATCCAGTCCATGCCCGAGGAGAAAGGCTTCGCCAAGTACACCGACGGCAAGTTCGATGTTGCCAAAACCTATGGCGAGAGACTCGATGAGACTGGCAGGCATCAGTGGACTCGCTATGTCCAGGGCCGAGACTACTTCATGAACCCGCTTACCAAGGACGCCGATTACACCATCGTCAACGACAACGCTGTCTCTTATACACATCTCCGAGC
>URFE01000085.1:0-8631 GCA_900546965.1 uncultured Collinsella sp. | reverse complement strand
GCTGACAAGACAGCTGTAAACCTAGGTGTAAAGTTGAAATAAAGATTCAATCATGCGGCAGATCCATTTTCGAACTGGCAAGCTGAGGATGGTCGAGCTCTCGATAGCGCAGGAGGCATCTTTAGGCGCCCGCCGCGCATGGTCGACGGCATGCCCGTTGCCGGGCACACCGGACACGGCTTTGGAACCAAGAGCATTAAGCTTGCCGTCGAGCGCATGAACGGCAACTGCCAGTTTCGCATCAACGGCAATCGATTTGAGCTGCGCGCCGTGATGTAGGGACGCGACAGGCCGGCAGCCGCGTTCGACCCGCTGGGGCTGCCTTGTCGGCGCCAATCCGCTACAGCGGCGCGGCTGCCGGGGTCAGCTGCTTGATGTATGCCCACATGCGCTGCTTGGCGGCTTTGTCAGTGAGCGCCGCCTCAAAACCGTCGAGCGCGAGTACGCGGCGGCCCTGCACATGGGCGACCAAGCCGGGCTTGAGCATGGCGGTATCAAAGTCGTCGATTGCCACGAGCATGTCGGCGTAGGTCTCGCGCATGGCGTCAGCCGCGTTGTTATCGAGCAGCAGCACCGCCTC
This sequence comes from uncultured Collinsella sp., assembly GCA_900546965.1. GTDB lineage: Bacteria > Actinomycetota > Coriobacteriia > Coriobacteriales > Coriobacteriaceae > Collinsella. Next base: position 8,051 of record URFE01000085.1, on the reverse strand, counting down.
GGGGTCCAAAGCCTCAAGCGCCTCGCGGAACAGCTCGCACGGCAAAGTCTCGCCCACCGCGACCGCTCCGTCACCCACGCCGGCGACGCTTGCCAGCACGCAAAAATCCTCGGGCGCGTAGCCGATGGCCCCAAGCGCCTTGCGCAACGCCGCGCCATCCGGGCCGGCGGCAAGCTCGCCACCCGAACGCTCGGCCTCGTCCAAATCGCCTTTGACCAGCACGATCGGCGAGCACGCGTTGCCCGCGATACGCACGCCACGGACCGCAAGCGATGCGAGCTCCTGCTCGGCCGCCTGGGCGATGGCTTCTTTTTTCTGGCTTTGTGACGTGGACATGCGCTCTCCAATCGTTTGCGTGCCCACCATTATATAAAAGAGCTGCCCGCGAGTGGTTGCTTTGCGGGCGGCTGGGTATAAGCACGGTCGTACTGAGTTTTACGCGACCAAGCCGCGTCACATTATGGAGGTCACCATGGCTGACATTAAGCAGATTACCCCCGAAAATTTCGATTCCGTCGTTAACGACAGCCTGCCCGTGCTGGTCGATTTTTGGGCACCGTGGTGCGGTCCCTGCCGCTCCCTCTCGCCCATCGTTGACGAGGTTGCCGATGAGCTGGCGGGCAAGCTTGCCGTTGCCAAATGCAACGTCGACGACAACCAAGACCTGGCCATGAAGTATGGCGTCATGAGCATCCCCACGCTGATTGTGTTTAAGAACGGCGAGGAGATTGACCGCTCGGTTGGCGCTCTACCCAAGGCGAGGCTGCAGGCGCTGCTGGAGAAGCATCTGTAATACGCTTGTTACTTACTCGCCGTCTATGAGCGCTTTTGCACCGCTCGCCGGACTTCTGGATGCACCGAGTGCAACCACGGATAGTATGGTAGTCACAAACAGCCCCCAGTGAACGGGTGCGGGTCGCACAGACTCGTACCCGTTTTCTTATGCAGCTGCGCGCAGAGCGGGCGTAGTAAAATCTGAACCACTGAACTGCCCCATACAAAAGGAGATTTCCCATGCATGATGTTGGAATGAACATGAGCCAGCTTGCCATGAGCGTCAAGCAGGTCGACGACACCATCGAGCTCGCTCACGAGTGGAGCCATCAGCTGCTGCATGCGACCGAGAATTTTGACATGGAGCGCATCGGCGCCAAGCTCGAGGCCGCCATGGCCGCGCTGCACGAGGCCCACGACGCACTCGAGGGCTACGAAGAGGCCATCGAGGCCGACCACAACTCCGTCGGATCCGTGAAGCTGGTGTAAAGTGGCCGAACACGAGCATGGCAGCGGGTACGAGCACGAGCATCCGCACGGGGCGGACGGTGACGCGGGCTGCCACTGTAGTGGCTCCGGCTCCGAGCTGGTCCGTTTTTCGGTTACCGCACCCGACGACCTGCTGCGCCGTTTTGACGAACAGATCGCGCGCCGCGGCGACGTGGCCAACCGCTCCGAGGCCGTGCGCGACCTGATTCGCGCCTCGATCGCCAAGGAGCAGATGCGCACGCCCGATGAGCATGTTATCGGATCGCTCACCATGATCTACGACCACCATACCGGCGACCTGACGCGCCGCCTGGACGAGGTGCAGCACGACTACACCGACGAGATCGTGTCGACCATGCACGTGCATCTGGATCACCACAACTGCTTGGAGATTCTGGCGCTCAAGGGTCGCGGCGAGCGCGTCTACGAACTAGCCGACCGCCTGCTGGGCCTGCGCGGCGTTAAGCACGGCGAGCTCACGTGCGCCGCCACCAAGCAGAGCCTGGGGCTGTAGCGGGATTTCCCGCAGCGCACCTGCCAAAAAGGGACAGGTTTGTTTTGGCAGGTTTAGAAGTTTTACCTACCAAAACAAACCTGTCTATTTTGGTCGGTTTTGATGAGAGGTGTCGCATGCGGCATGTGCATATTCATGTGACGGGCATTGTGCAGGGCGTTGGCATGCGACCGTTTGTGTATCGCGAGGCCATGGCGCATGGCATTTGCGGATGGGTGCTCAATGCGGGCGACGGCGTGCATATCGAGGCGCACGCTCCGGCCGATGCGCTCGATGCTTTTGTTGCCGCGCTTTCTGAGCATGCACCTGCAGCAGCCCGCATAGAGTATGTCGAGGTTGTGGACCTGGCAGCCAACGGTTGGGATGCCGCCGATGAACAGGGCTTTCGCATCGTAGCATCGCAGGACCAGACCGCGCACACGACGCTCGTCTCGCCCGATATCGCCACCTGCAACGATTGCTTGCGCGAATTGTTCGATCCCGCCGACCGACGCTATCACTACCCCTTTATCAACTGCACTAACTGCGGCCCACGCTTTACCATCATCCGATCGCTGCCTTATGACCGAGCGGCCACGTCGATGGATTGTTTTCCCATGTGTCCCAAGTGCGCTGCGGAGTATGTCGACCCACTCGACCGGCGTTTTCACGCGCAGCCCGATGCCTGCTTTGATTGCGGGCCGCATATTACGTGGCGCGAGGCTGTAAACGGCAATGCGTGCGGGAATTCGTCCGCGACACCGGCCGTCGGCACCACACGCGAGGCCAGCGACGCTATCATCGAGCGCTGCGTTGAGCTGCTGGCCAGCGGTGGCATCGTCGCCATCAAGGGCCTGGGCGGATTCCATCTAGCCTGTGACGCTGCCAACGAGCAGGCGGTGGCCGAGTTGCGCCGTCGCAAACGCCGCAGCAACAAACCACTTGCCGTCATGGTACGCAGTCTTGCTGATACCGAGCGCCTGTGTCATATCGACGATGCTGAACGCGATCTGCTCGCTGGCAGTATCCGCCCCATCGTGCTGCTGCGCCGGCGCACTGTTAGCGAGGACAACGACGGTTCCCCCGACATCCTCGCCCTCGCGCCATCTGTCGCGCACGACCTGCCCGAGCTCGGCGTCATGCTCCCCTATACGCCGCTTCAACATCTGTTGCTTGCCGCGGCAGAAGTCTGCGGTATGCACGCGCTCGTCATGACCAGCGGAAACCTGAGCGAAGAGCCCATCGAGACCGATGACGATCTTGCCTGGGAGCGCCTCGTTGCCGCCGGCATCGCCGACGCGTTGCTCGGTAACGACCGCGCGATCCTCTCGCGCTATGACGATTCCGTGGTGCGCGTGGTTGACGGCACCGTTATGCCCGTGCGCCGCGCTCGCGGATATGCACCCCAGCCGCTACCGTTGCCGGCGCTCGACCGCGCTCCGTCCTGCGTGCTTGCCTGCGGGCCACAACAAAAGGCCACGATTGCGCTCACGCGTGAAGGGACGAACGGCAAGGCAACCTGTTTTGTGTCGCAACATATCGGCGATGTTGAAAACGGCGGGACCTTCGATGCCTGGAACGCCGCGCGCACGCGCTTGGAAGATCTCTTTGACTTGGCGCCCGCCGCCTTGGCCTGCGATTTACACCCCAGCTATCTATCGGGCCAGTGGGCGCGCGAGCAGGCGCGAAAATGCAATCTGCCGCTCGTCGAGGTGCAGCACCATCATGCGCATATCGCGAGCGTAATGGCCGAGGCCATCGCCGCGAGCCAGCTTACAACCGACGCGCGCGTCCTTGGCATCGCCTTTGACGGCACCGGCGCCGGCACCGATGGGACCATTTGGGGCGGCGAGTTTCTTGTTGCCAGCCTTGGCGGCTTTGAGCGCGCCGCGCATTTGCGCACCTGGGCGTTCCCCGGTGGGGCGGCCTCCGTGCGCGACGCCCGCCGCAACGCCTTCGCCCTGCTCAGTGAGCTCGGCCTGCTCGAGCACCCAGGTGCCGCTCGGCTTTTGGACAGCCTCGACGAACAAACGCGCAGCGTGACAGCCACCATGATCGAGCACGGCATCAACAGCCCGCGTACCAGCAGCATGGGGCGTCTCTTTGATGCCGCGGCAGCAATTCTGGGCATCTGCGACAAGGCAACCTACGAGGGCGAACCCGCCATAGAACTCGAAGCCGCCGCCTGGCGCGCGCTCGACAACGAAATCGCCCATTTTCCCGACGACAACGCCGGCTATTTCGCATCTGGCCCATCGTGGCTGGACGGCCCCTATGTTCTGGACCAGAAAGCGCTCTTTGAGGCACTTTTGGGAGGAATTGAAGCCGGAGCGCCCGCCGACAGGCTCGCACTCGACTTCCATGTCGCCGTCGCGCGCTCTTCGGCACGAATCGCACGCGAAATCTGCGCGCGCGAAGACATCGATACCGTCGCGCTCTCGGGCGGCGTGTTCATGAACCGACTTCTGCTTCAGCTTCTCACCCGCGAGCTCAAAAGCGCAGGCTTTACTGTCCTTGTCCCCCACACCGTACCCGTCAATGACGGCTGCATCGCCTACGGTCAGGCAGCAGTCGCACGCACTCGCCTCGCACAGGTCGCGCCACAATAGGCTGTTCGGCCAGCCCGCAAGCCGCCGTCTCACAGGTGTAGCGCGTTTGCCCGCAGCGCCCGCGAGCGCTACCATCAACTGATGGATTATCGAGCGCCCGTCCAGCGCAAAGCGTATAAAAGGGGAACAATATGTGCCTTGCCGTTCCCGGTAAAGTAGTCAAACGCGACGACGACCTCAAGGCCACCGTCGACATGATGGGCATCGAGCGCCCCGTGTCGCTGCGACTCGTGCCGACGGCGCAGGTTGGCGACTATATTCTCGTACACGCCGGCTTTGGCATCCAGATTGTCAACGAGCAGGAAGCGCAGGAAACGCTCGAGCTTGTTAACGCCATGTCCGAGCTGGTCGAAGAAGACCAGCTTGCCACCAACCCGGCGGAGGCTTACTAGTGGCGCCCGAGCAGCCGGCTCGCTCCGGTATCGACTTCTCGGCATTCCGCGATCCCAAGCTGGCTCGCGAGCTCATCGAGCGCATTCATGAGCTTGTCGGCGACCGCGCCATCAACCTTATGGAAGTCTGCGGCACGCATACCGTGAGCATCGGGCGCTATGGCTTTCGCTCCATTATGCCGGCCGGGCTCAAGCTGCTGAGCGGCCCGGGCTGCCCCGTCTGCGTCACCGCCAACCGCGACATCGACCACGCGATCGCGCTCGCCAACATAGACCGCGCCATCATCACCACCTTTGGCGACATGATGCGCGTGCCCGGATCATCCACCTCGCTCGCTGCGCAAAAGGCGGCAGGGCGCGATATTCGCATCGTCTATTCCCCGCTCGACGCGCTCGACATTGCCAAGCAAAACCCCGATCGCCCGGTCATTTTTATGGGCGTGGGCTTTGAGACTACGACGCCCACCATCGCCGCCGCCATCTTGGAGGCCGATGCACGCGGACTCCAGAACTTCTCGGTCTACTGCGCCCACAAGACCACGCCGCCGGCGCTGCGCGCCATCGCCAACGATCCCGAGACCACTATCGACGGCTTTATCCTGCCGGGCCACGTCGCCACCATCACGGGCTTAGCCCCCTTTGGCTTTTTGGTCGACGAGTTTAAGACTCCAGGCGTGGTAACGGGATTTGAGCCGGTCGACATCTTGCAGGGTATCTGCATGCTGGTCCAGATGGTTGTTGAGGGGCAACCCGCGATCGACAACGCCTACCGTCGCGGCGTCAATGCCGACGGCAATCCTGTGGCGCGCCAGCTGGTCGAGCAGGTATTTGAGCCGTGCGATACCACGTGGCGCGGGCTGGGATCGATTGCGGCTTCGGGACTCGCCATTCGTCCCGAGTTTTCGCACTTTGATGCCAGCATGCGCTTTGACGTGTCCATCGAGCCGACGGTCGAGCCACGCGGGTGCCGCTGCGGCGACGTGCTGCGCGGGGCCATTACGCCGAGCGACTGCCCCCTGTTCGGCCACGCTTGTACGCCCGAGCATCCCGTCGGCCCCTGCATGGTGAGCTCCGAGGGCAGCTGCGCAGCATATTTCCGCTACCGAGGCTAATAGGTTCCGCCGTTCTAACGAACGGCGGACCAGTCGACGCTGCGCCTCACCCATATAATTCCACCCACGATTGGAGTTTTCGATATGTCCCATAGCATCACCGACAGCACCGTCCTGTTAGGCCACGGCTCTGGCGGTCAGATGATGAAACGCATCATCGATGAGGTCTTTTTGGATGCCTTTGGGTCGCCCGAGCTGCTCGAGGGCAACGACGCCGGCGTCGCTACGCTGCCCGCGAGCGGGCGCATCGCCATGTCGACCGACAGCTTTGTAGTCTCGCCGCAGTTCTTCCCCGGTGGCAACATCGGCCGCCTCGCTGTATGCGGAACCGTCAACGACGTCGCGACCTCGGGCGCCAACGTGCGCTACCTGTCGTGCGGCTTTATCCTCGAAGAGGGCTATCCCATGGATAAGCTCCGCCAGATTGTGCAGACGATGGCCGAGACGGCGCGCGAGGCGGGCATGTCCATAATCACGGGCGACACTAAGGTGGTCGAGCGCGGCGGGGCCGACGGCGTCTATATCAATACCGCCGGCGTGGGCGAGGTGCCTGCGGGCGTGGCGCTCAGCGGCGCAAACTGCCAGCCCGGCGATGTCATCCTGGTCTCGGGTACACTGGGCGACCACGGCATCGCCATCATGAGCCAACGCGAGGGTCTGGCGTTTTCGAGCACCATCGAAAGCGATGCCGCGCCGCTCAACCACCTGATTGCCGATGTGCTTGCCGCAGCACCCGACACACGCTGCTTCCGCGACCCCACGCGCGGTGGCCTGGCCTCGACGCTCAACGAGTTTGCGCAGGCCAGCGGCGTTGCCATGGAGATCGACGAGAAAGCTGTGCCCGTGCGCCCCGACGTGCAGGCAGCCTGCGAGATGCTCGGCTACGACGTGCTGCAGGTGGCAAACGAGGGCAAGATGGTCGCCGTCGTGCCGGCCGAGCAGGCCGATGCCGCGCTGGCCGCCATGCGCGCCGCCCGCTACGGCGAGAATGCCGCCGTCATCGGTCGCGTGCTGCCACTTGCCGAGGGCACCCGCCCCGCCGTGCGCGTACGTACCGGTTGGGGCTCGACCCGCATCCTCGACATGCTCGTGGGAGAGCAGCTGCCGAGGATTTGCTAACGACAAAGGCTCAGGGCTATTAAAGATATTCAGATTCCAAACATGCCCGGCACGCATGCCCAGTATTATGGGGTGCGTTTTACAACTCAAGCGGCAGGAGCATCCATGGCAGCGGATTATTCCCATGTGATTTTTGATCTGGACGGCACCATCCTCAACACGCTCGAGGACCTGGCGGCCGCCGGCAACCATACCTGCGAGGCGCACGGCTGGCCCACGTTTGCCGTTGACGAGTACCGCTACAAGGTGGGAAACGGCATGCTCAAGCTGGTTGAGCGCTTTATGCCTGCCGAGTATGCGGGCGACGGTCGCATGTTTGAGCAGACGCTTGCCGAGTTTAGGGCTTATTACGGCGAACACAAGGAGGACCACACCGCTCCCTATGCCGGCACGACCGAGATGCTCGACCGCCTGCACGCGGCGGGCGTGCAGCTTGCCGTGCTCACCAACAAGGACCACGTCTCGGCGGCTCCGCTTATCGAGAAGTATTTTGGTTCCGAGCGCTTTGCGCTGGTGCAGGGCCGCGTCGATGCGTTTCCCCCCAAGCCCGAAGCGCCCGTCACACTGCATGTGATGGAAGAGCTAGGCGCCGATCCGTCGACCACGCTCTACGTGGGCGATTCCAATGTCGATATCCTGACCGGTCACAACGCCGGCCTTAAGAGTGCAGGCGTCAGCTGGGGCTTCCGCGGCCGCGCAGAGCTGGAAGCCGCCGGCGCCGACTACGTGGTGGACACCCAGGGCGAGCTCGCAGCGCTGATCCTGGGCGAGTAACGAGCGACACTGCTTAACGCAGCTGCGACAATTCTTCCGCGCGGAAAGCGCATCCCGTTTTGGAGCTCCGGAATGGGATATGCTTTCCGTTTGAGGCACATCAGGGAAACCGCATCCCGTTTCAGAACAATATTCCGGGTCGCACTTTCCGCAACCCACCCCATCCGGAAAATGCGACCCACTATTCGGCCAAAACCGGGTCGCGGTTTCCCAAGCACTCGATGCAACGCTGGCACAAGGAGTGTCCCCAACTGCCGGCCTGTCTCTTATACACATCTCCGAGCCCACG
>URFE01000084.1:0-8729 GCA_900546965.1 uncultured Collinsella sp. | reverse complement strand
CAGCGTCAGATGTGTATAAGAGACAGGCATAAGCATCTGCTCTCTTGAGGTAGGCGTCGCTGTAGGCAAACGAACAGCTTATCCGCCCACGACGCAAACCGAACCGACACGTTCCGACGAGAACTTCGGCAGATTCCCCGGCAAAACTCGTAAAGACATCGACAATAGGAACCATCAGGAACTCCTTACCCGTTGCGGAAGCACCTGATCAGCCCGAACGCGACCATAGTCGGTCTCGTAAGGGTCCGTGGCCTCCACCACGGCATCGAGGGAAGACAACGCGCGGCACACGTTGAGAAACGTTTCGAAGCTCACTTTCGGGTCTCCGTTTTCGAGACGGGAAATGGTGGCGCGCGACACCGCCGCTTTGTCCGCAAGTTGCTGAGACGTCAGATTATACAATTTGCGCCATGTTGCGAGGTTTTCCCCGATTTGCTTTGCAGCAAGTTTCACCGTTGGTGACGAAAGGCGCTTCATAGTAGTCCTTATTGTCTATATTACGTTACGTTATCTATGTTAGTGTAACATATTTTTAGCATTAATAAAGGCGCCCTGCATTGTGCGGGGCGCCTTCTCTGCAAGATAGTTCAGCGGTGCAATTGCGGCTACAGCCCCAGATCGACCGCCACTTCAGCCGCGCACTTGAGCGCGTCGGCCATAGAGCTCACCACAAGCGAGCTGCCGTTGCGCGCATCGCCCGCAACATACACTGCGGCACGACCCACCACAGCAGCGCCTTCGACCAGCTCAGCGCGATGCGTCGCCGCAGCCGCGCCAGACGCGCCGCCTTTCATCACGGGAAGCGGACGGCCCGTCGTCGCCATGGGAACGCCGAGTGCATCGAACACGCCATGCTCGGGGCCCGCAAAGCCGCAAGCCACCAGCACCAGCTGCGCCGCAATCTCCCGCTCAGAGCCCTCGACCGCAGAAGGCTTGCCCGCCGACCAATCGAGCGAATGGACCTGCAGGCCACGCACGCGCCCGTCGCTATCCAGGAGCACGCGCTGCGTATCGGCGCACCATTCACGCAGGTCATCACCTTGAAGCGCAATAGCCTCCTCCTGGCCGTAATCGGTCTTCTTCACGTTGGGCCACTCGGGCCACGCATTGGAGGCCGCACGCACCTCGGGCGCGCAGGGGCCGTATTCCAGCTGGCGCACCGTGCGCGCGCCCTGGCGCACCGCCGTGCCCATGCAGTCGTTGCCCGTGTCGCCGCCGCCGATGACGACGACGTCTTTGCCCGCAGCGCTGATGGCGGGCTCGCGGCCTTCAAGCAGCGCACGCGTCTGCTCGGTGAGATAATCGACCGCGTAGACCACGTCACCCGAGGCGAGGCCTTCCTCGAAGCCTTCGGCGCGAACATCGCGTGCCGCACACGCGCCCGCCGCCACGACGACCGCATCGAACTCCTCGGCAAGCCCCGCAGCCACCGCGGAATCGGCCGCGTCGGTGTTCAGGCGAAACTCGATGCCGAGCTCGGCCATGAGCTCGGTGCGGCGCGAAACCACCGACTTGTCGAGCTTCATGTTGGGAATGCCGTACATGAGAAGGCCGCCCGCACGATCGTGACGCTCCACCACCGTAACACGGGCACCGCGGCGCGCGAGGTCCCAAGCGGCGACCAAACCTGCAGGTCCCGAACCAATCACAGCGACCTTTGGGGCACCCGCGGCAGCAGGCGCGAACCTGCGCGGCCCGCCGTGCTCCCATTGCCAATCGGAGATGGCGCGTTCGTTGTCATGAATCGTCACGGGCTCGTCGTTGCGACCTAAGTTGCACGCCGCCTCGCACAGCGCCGGGCATACGCGGCTCGTGAACTCGGGCATGGGGCTCGTGAGCGACAGGCGCGCCGCCGCCTCGTCCCACTGCCCGTGCCATGCGAGGTCATTCCACTCGGGAATCAGGTTGTGCAGCGGGCAGCCGCTCGGGCGTGCCTTGCCAAAGCTCGCGCCCATCTGGCAGAACGCCACGCCGCACATCATGCAGCGGCTCGCCTGGGCGCGACGCGCATCGTCGTCGAGCTCCACGTACAGCGGATCAAAATCATGGCTGCGCTCCTCCACGGGGCGAAGCTCGTGGGTCACGCGATCGATATCAAGAAAAGCACCGGGCTTACCCATGGCACTTACGCCTCCTTCTTGGTCGAAGCAACAGAGCTGGCAGCCACGGACGCAGCGCCCGCCGCACCGCCCGCGACATCAAAGCGAGCGACATCCGCGTCACTCGCGCGACCGGTCACGATGTCAAACGCCAGCTCCTCGGCCTGCGCGTGCGTCTTGCCGGCCGCCTCGCCCGCGGCGACAATCGCCAGCACGCGCTCGTACTCAGTCGGAATGACCTTCACAAAGTGCTTGCTCATCGAGTCGAAGCTGTAGAGCAACTTAATGCCGCGCGGGCTCTGCGTCGCATCCACGTGCTGTTGGATGAGCGCACGGATCTGCGCCAGCTCACCGGCCGTCGGGGCCTTGAGCTCCACACTCTCGTGGTTCACGCGGGCGCTGAGTGTGCCGTACTGGTCAAAGACGTAGGCCACGCCGCCCGTCATGCCGGCGGCAAAATTCTGCCCGACCTCGCCCAGGATGAGCGCCAGACCGCCCGTCATGTACTCGCAGCCATGGTTGCCGCAGCCCTCGACCACCACCGTGGCACCGGAGTTGCGTACGCCAAAGCGCTGGCCTGCCAGGCCGTTAATGAAGCCGCGGCCGCTCGTGGCGCCAAAGAACGCAACGTTGCCCACGATGATGTTCTCATCGAACTTGTAGGTCGCATGCGGGTTGGGGCGCACCGACACCTCGCCGCCCGAAAGGCCCTTGCCAAAGTAGTCGTTGGCGTCGCCGCACACGTTGAGCGTAATGCCGCGCGGCAGAAAGGCGCCAAAGCTCTGACCGGCCGAACCATCGCAATCGATGGTGATGGAGCCGGCGGGCAGGCCCTCGGGATGCGCCTTGGTCACCGCGTTGCCCAAGATGGTGCCCACGCAGCGGTTGACGTTGGCGATATCGGCGCGGAAGCGAATCGGACGCAGGTGCGCACGGGCATCGGCCGTATAGGGCACAAACAACGTGGAGTCGAGCGTCTTGTCGAGCTCGCTGTCCGCGGCCATCTGCGGCAGGAAGTGACGACCGTCGGCACCCGGGATATGCGCACCGAACTCGCAGGTCGCGCTCGCCAGCACGGGCGACAGATCGAGCAGGTTTGCTTTGCGGTTGCCCGGGACCTCGATCTGGCGCAGGCACTCGGGATGGCCGACCATCTCGTCGACGGTACGGAAGCCCAGGCTCGCCATGATCTCGCGCAGCTGCTCGGCCACAAAGAGCATAAAGCGCTCAACGTGCTCGGGCTTGCCGCGGAAACCGCGACGCAGACGGCAGTTTTGCGTAGCGATGCCGGCCGGGCAGGTGTCCTGCTGGCAGTCGCGCTGCATGAGGCAACCCATGGAGATGAGCGGCATGGTCGCAAAGCCAAACTCCTCGGCACCCAGCAAGCAGGCGACGGCAACATCGGTGCCGTCCATGAGCTTGCCGTCGGCCTCGAGCACCACGCGTGAGCGCAGGCCGTTTTGCAGCAACGTCTGCTGAGCCTCGGCAAGGCCGAGCTCCAGCGGCAGACCCGCGTGCCAGATCGAATCGCGTGCAGCGGCACCCGAGCCGCCATTGTGGCCGCTGATCAAGATCTTGTCGGCAGCACCCTTGGCCACACCGGTGGCGATGGTGCCGACGCCGGCCTCGCTGACCAGTTTGACCGACACGCGCGCGCCAGGGTTGGCGTTCTTAAGATCGAAGATCAGCTCTGCCAGGTCCTCGATAGAGTAGATGTCGTGGTGCGGCGGAGGCGAGATCAGGCCGATGCCGGGCGTGGACTGACGGACCTCGGCAATCCAGGGGTAGACCTTCTTGCCGGGCAGATGACCGCCCTCGCCGGGCTTGGCGCCCTGGGCCATCTTGATCTGAATCTCGAAGGCGCTGCACAGGTAGCGGCTCGTCACGCCAAAGCGCGCGCTTGCCACCTGCTTGATGGCGGAGTTCTTGGAGTCACCGTTAGCCAGCGGGGTCTCGCGACGCGGGTCCTCACCACCCTCGCCGGAGTTGGAACGGCCGTGCAGGCGGTTCATGGCGATGGCCATGCACTCGTGCGCCTCTTTGCTGATGGAGCCATACGACATGGCGCCGGTGTTAAAGCGGCGAACGATGTTGAGCGCGGGCTCCACCTCGTCGAGCGCCACCGGAGTGCGGCCGCTGGCATCAAAGTCGAGCAAGTCGCGCAGGCGCACGGCACGGCCGGTGCGGTGCAGGCGGGCGCTGTACTCCTTAAAGGTGTCGTAGCTGTCCTCACGGCAGGCGGTCTGCAGCAAGTAGACAGTCTGCGGATCGATGAGGTGATCCTCGCCGCCGAGCGGACGCCACTTGGTCAGACCCAGCGTGGGCAGCTGATCGGGAGCCGGGCTCTTAAGGATTGCGAGTGCGGCGTCGTAGCGCTCGTTTTGCTCGCGCTCGACGTCCTCGACACCCATACCGCCCACGCGGCTTACCGTGCCGGCGAAGTACGCGTTGACGAACTCCGGAGTAAAGCCGACAGCCTCGAAGATCTGCGCCGAATGGTAGCTCTGCACCGTGGAGATGCCCATCTTGGACATGATGGAGACGATGCCGGCGGTCGCAGCCTTGTTGTAGTTGGCGATGCCCTGCTCGGCCGTCACGTCCAGGTCGCCGCGCGCCGCCAGATCGCGGATGCACGCATGTGCGTTGTACGGATAGATGCCGCTCGCGGAGTAGCCCACCAGTGCCGCAAAGTCGTGCGGGGACACGGCGTCACCGCACTCCACCACGATGTCGGCAAAGGTACGCACGCCGGCGCGGATCAGGTGGTTGTGCACGCAGCCCACGGCGAGCAGCGACGGCACGGGCACCTCGCCCGCAGCGGCACGATCGCTCAACACCACGATGTTCACGCCGTCGCGGACCGCAGCCTCAACGTCCTCTGCAAGCTGCTTGAGCGCAGCCTGCAGCGCGCCCTCGCCGGCATCGCGGCGGTACACGGCACGGAAACGACAGGTCTTAAAGCCCACGCGGTCGATGGCGCAGATACGATCGAACTCCTCCTCGTTGAGCAACGGGCGCTCCAAGCGAACAAGCTGGCAGGCCGTACGGGAGTCCTCGAGCAGGTTGCCGTGGTTGCCCAGGTAGAGCGTGGTCGAGGTGACCATATGCTCGCGAAGGGCATCGATGGGCGGGTTCGTGACCTGAGCGAACAGCTGATAGAAATAGTCGTAGAAGGAGCGCGTCTTCTTGGACAGGCAGGCCAGCGGCGCATCGATGCCCATCGAGGCGAGCGGTGCCTTGCCCTGCCGGGCCATGGGACGCACGACCTCGTCAACATCATCCCAGTGATACCCGAGCTTAGCCATACGCACGGCGGCGGGCACCTCGGCGTCCTCGGCGGGCGTTGCCGCGGCAGGCCTATCGAGCGCGTCGACGGTCAGCGTCTCCTCGGCAATCCAATCACGGTAGGGCTTTTCCTTGGCGTAACGGGCGCGCAGCTCGTCGTTGTAGATGACGCGCCCGCGGGCAAAGTCGACCTCGAGCATCTGGCCCGGCCCCAGACAGCCGCTCGTCAGGATGTTCTCGGGGCTCACCTCGATGGTGCCCACCTCGCTTGCCAGCATAAAGCGACCGTCGCGCGTCACATAGTAGCGGGCGGGACGCAGGCCGTTACGGTCGAGGGCGGCACCCAGCGTGCGACCGTCGGTAAAGGCGATGGCCGCCGGGCCATCCCACGGCTCCATGAGCATGGACTGGTAAGCGTCGTAGGCGCGGCGCTCCTCGCTCAGGCTGTCGTTGTGGTCCCACGGCTCGGGCAGCAGCATGGACGCGGCACGCGTAAGCGGACGACCGTTCATGACCAGGAACTCGAGCACATTGTCCAGAATCGCAGAATCGGAACCCTCGCGGTTGATGATGGGCATCACGCGCTCAAGATCGTGCTGCAGCACGGGGCTGTACAGGTTGGGTTCGCGGGCGCGAATCCAGTTGACGTTGCCCTTGAGGGTGTTGATCTCGCCGTTGTGGATGATAAAGCGGTTGGGGTGCGCGCGCTCCCAGCTGGGCGTGGTGTTGGTGGAGTAGCGCGAGTGGACGAGCGCTACGGCCGTCTTGACGGCGGCGTCGTTGAGGTCGATGAAGAAGCGGCGCATCTGCGTGGCGACCAGCATGCCCTTGTACACGATAGTGCGCGAGCTCATGGAGCACACATAGAAGATCTTATCGCGCAAGGCGAACTCGGCGTCGGCCTTCTTTTCGATGGTGCGGCGGCACACGTACAGGCGACGCTCAAAGGCATCGCCGGCGGGCGTGTCGTCCGGACGGCCCAGGAAGGCCTGCAGGATGGTAGGCATGCAGGCGCGGGCCGTCTCGCCCAGGTCGTGCGGGTCGACGGGCACCTCGCGCCAAAAGAGCAGCGGCACGCCGGCCTCGGCGCAGCCCTCCTCAAACACGCGACGGGCATCCTCTACGCCCTTGTCGTCCTGCGGGAAGAACAGCATGGCCACGCCATAGTCGCCCTCTGCCGGCAGAATCTGGCCGCACTTTTGAGCCTCTTTACGGAAAAAGTGATGCGGAACCTGGAACAGGATGCCAGCGCCGTCGCCGGTGTTCTTCTCGAGTCCCGTGCCGCCGCGGTGCTCCAAGTTGACCAGAATGGACAGTGCATCGTCCAGAATCTGGTGATGGCGCTCACCGTTGATATCGGCAAGCGCGCCGATGCCACATGCATCGTGGTCGAATTCGGGGCGATAAAGGCCCTGCTGCTGAGCGGAATCTGCCTGCATCGCGATCCTCCCCTAGATATTTAGACAGTCAGTTGAATAGGCATACTAGGAGCATCGCCGGTCCGTTGTGTTTCCCACCCGTTTCGAAACAATCGCGTAACGCACGCCCTACGAGTGGACACCGCCGACCTCAAGGGCGACAACAAGGGCCCCAAGTTCGGCCTGCAAGCTCACCGCTTCAAACATCTCAATCTGTAACAGGAAGACCCAATTACGACGACTAACTGTTACAGATTAAGATGTTTTTGAGAGACGGATCCGAATGTCTCAATCTGTAACACGAAGGGCCGGTTTTGGCGGTCAGCTGTTACAGATCGAGATTTTCCATAGGACCATTTCTTCCTGTCTTGATCTGTAACACCTAGACCCAATTTCCATCCCTAGTTGTTACAGATCAAGACATTTCGGCGACCCCCCTTCACCGCCCTATTCAAATACAACAATTTTGTTAGTCTTGGTTAACTTCTTAGCCTAAAACGGGTATCCTTTGCGGCGTCAAGCAAACGGCACGCAGGAGCTCACCATGCTCAACCATCTCAAACATCATTTTGGCTCCCGACGCACCGGCGGTCACGGAGGCCTAAACATTGCGCGGCATATCGGCCCCGGGCTGCTCGTGACCGTCGGCTTTATCGACCCGGGCAACTGGGCCTCCAATATGGCCGCGGGCTCGCAGTTTGGCTACGCGCTGCTGTGGATCGTCACGCTGTCCACGATCATGCTCATCGTGCTGCAGCACAACGCGGCGCACCTGGGCATCGCCACGGGCACCTGTCTTGCCGAGGCCACGACACGCTACCTCCCCCGCATCGTGGGACGCGCGGTACTCGCCAGCGCCTATCTCGCGACCATCGCCACCGCCATGGCCGAAGTCCTGGGTGGCGCGATTGCCCTTCAAATGCTCTTTGGGCTGCCTGTGCGCACCGGCTGCATCATCGTGGCGGCAGTATCGATGGCGATGCTCATGACGAACTCCTACAAGCGTGCCGAACGCTGGATCATCGCCTTCGTGGGCGTGGTGGGACTTTCGTTTTTAGCCGAGCTTGCACTAGTCAAGATCGACTGGCCGCAAGCCGCCACAAGCTGGATCACACCCAGTATGCCCACCGGCTCGGCAGCGATTATCGTAAGTGTCCTAGGCGCGGTCGTTATGCCCCACAACCTCTTCCTGCACTCCGAAGTCATCCAATCCATGCACTTCGAAGGCCAAGGCGAGCGGGTTATCGAAGAACGTCTGCGCTACGAGCTCTTCGACACGCTCTTTTCGATGGGCGTGGGCTGGGCAATCAACTCGGCCATGGTCATCCTGGCCGCAACGACCTTCTTTGCGCACAGCATTGTCGTAGACGACCTCGCCGTCGCAGCGGCCACGCTCTCCCCCATCTTGGGCCCGGCGAGCTCGACCATCTTTGCGGTAGCGCTGCTGTTCGCGGGACTATCGAGCAGCGTGACAGCGGGCATGGCGGCGGGAACCATCACCGCGGGCATGTTCGACGAGGAATACGACATCCACGACCGACATTCCTCGATCGGGGTAGCGGCCTGTTTCGCCGGCGCAGTGGCGGCGTGTCTGGTCATCCCAAATCCTTTTGAAGGTCTCATCTGGAGTCAGGCACTGCTGTCGCTTCAACTGCCGATTACGGTCTTTGTGCTCATACGGCTCACCAGCTCAGCCCGCGTTATGGGCAAATACGCCAACTCGCGCCCGCTCAACGCGCTGCTCGTAGGGATCGGCGTCATCGTGACGATTCTCGACATCGCGCTGCTAACGGGGATGTAATTGGGATGGCGTGACTGTCCAGATATAACGTCTTAATCTGTAACACGTGAGACCGTTTTAAACCGTCAGATAAATCAGAACCACCCTTAAAAAGGGTGGTTTGCTCTTAGGGTATAACCCACGGGC
>URFE01000083.1:0-8932 GCA_900546965.1 uncultured Collinsella sp. | reverse complement strand
GTCGTCGGCAGCGTCAGATGTGTATAAGAGACAGATCATCAGGGCACGCGCCTTGGACTCGCCGCCGCTTTCCGACAGCCCATCGGCACATCGTGCAACCCTGCGCGCCGTCACAACACCGCGACGATTCAGGCCAAGCTTGTCGACAGTCTCAACGAGATGCTCCTTCGACAAAAGTTGCTCATGGAGCGCCGAATCCGCGATGATCAGTCCCTCGACAAACGATGCATCGACCAAGCAATCCGTAATCGTTTGATCGATATCGGTTACGGCGATATCCATCTGGGTGGCCCGTGTTTGACGAGCATAGCGATGACGAATGACCTGAGAGCCCGGCGTCGTCGATTGGGCCGGCATCGCGGCGATATGGATGTGCGTCAAATTGGCATGCGAAACCGAAAGACCATAGATAACAGCCGCCGTATAGGAGCAAAATGTCCAGTCGGGGTGCTTTTGCGCAAGCGCCCGCACCCGATGCAGATAACGCTGCCGAAACTTGAGCTCGGACCAGTATTCCGGACGCGCATACAGCCCCGGCATGACCGCTTCGAGACTTCCCGCCTCCGCCCGCCGCTGAATCTGCTTTGCCTCCGCCGCCGTGCGCGCGTACACGCAGCTCATCTGCTGTTCGCATGCTTTAATGTGACTTGCAAGCCTTTGATTCGCCGTCATGTTTCCCATGTCGCCTCCCAAATCTTGGAACGACGCAAACGTACCAGACGGTTTCATGCGAAGTCTGACCAAATACCGTCCAGGCGCTGACCAAATGCTTGACGGTTTTTGACGTTTTAGGCTGATGGCTTATATCTGCAGGTAGGGCGGTTGTCGAGAGGTCCCTGTCTCCACATTTTGAGGCCTTGGTCCATCGGATTATCAGAAAGAAAAACCCGTCGAGATTCAAGACTACGCCAAATGCGACTTTGCCTCTGCACGCACCGTCGCTTAGCCGAGCCATCGGCATCTACATGCCTAAAAAATGAGCGTGGATAATCTCCCGTTTTGAGCCTAGTTTCAAGCCAAAAGTGGGAGATTATCCACGCTCGATTTGTAAATGTCCGAAAATCCACGCTCGTCCGTCCGGATATCCACGCTCGTCACGCCGCCGGCACAGCAGCAGCCGTAGCCTAGTGCTCCTCGCCGGCGCGGGCCAGGTCGTAGGGCGTGGTCTGGTAGACGTAGTAGTTGAGCCAGTTGGTGTAGAACAGCTGAGCCTGGCTGCGCCAGACGTTGCGCGGCTCGGCCGTGGGGTCGTCATTCGGGAAGTAATGCGCCGGAACCTGGGGGTTGAGTCCGCGCTTCACGTCGCGCTCGTACTCCAAGCGCAACGTGTCGGTATCGTACTCGGGATGGCCAAAGACAAAGAAGCGGCGGCTGTCGGTCGACTTGACGATGTACAAGCCCACCTCGTCGGACACGGCCACGACCTCAAGCTGCGGCTCGGCCTCCACGTCCTCGCGGCGCACATCGGTGTTGCGCGAATGCACGGCATAGAAACGGTCGTCGAAGCCGCGGACCAGCGGGCTTTGCGGCTTCACCAGATAATGCTCGAACACACCGCTCGCCTTTGCCGGCAGGTCGTACTTCTGGATACCGTAATGATGGTACAGGCCAGCCTGCGCGCCCCAACAAATGTGCAGCGTAGAGTGCACGTGCGTGGTGGACCAATCCATGATCTGGCAGAGCTCGGGCCAGTAGTCGACCTCTTCGAACGGCATCTGCTCCACCGGCGCGCCCGTGATGATCAGGCCGTCGTAGTGGATGTCGCGGATGTCGTCGAACGTGCGGTAGAACGTCTCCAAGTGGCCGGCGCTCACGTGCGTGGCCTCGTGCGTCTTGGTGCGCAGCAGGTCCACCTCCACCTGCAGCGGCGTGTTGGAGAGCTTGCGCATGATCTGCGTCTCGGTGGCAATCTTGGTGGGCATGAGGTTGAGGATGAGCACGCGCAGCGGACGGATGTCCTGGTGCAGCGCGCGGTACTCGGTCATGACAAAGATGTTCTCGCTCTCGAGCTGCGCGGCGGCAGGGAGGGCGTCGGGGATGCGAATGGGCATGGATGCTCCTTACGAGTCAGTTGCAGCTATGGTACAACGAGCGGCCCCATCCGCGCGAGTACATCGCCCGGCGATGCCGTCAGCGGCCCAAATCACTCCAAAAGTAGAGATTAAGGCATGCCCAAAAATCTATGGCGCTTTAGCCTAGCAAAGTGGCAGCAGGACGCTACAATGGTTCGACGCGAAAAACTCGGCCGAAAGGATACATATATGTACCAGACGCGTAAGATCGGTGTGGTCGGCCAGGGCCACGTAGGAGCACATGTTGCCAACAGTCTGCTCATGCAGGGCATTGCCGATGAGCTGTACCTGTGCGATATCAACGAGGCCAAGGTGACGTCCGAGGTCCAGGACCTGCGCGACTCCCTTTCGTTTGTCCCGTACAACACCAAGATCGTCAACTGCTACGACCACTACGAGGAACTTGCCTGCTGCGACGTCATCGTCAACGCCGCCGGCAAGGTCGCGCTGGCCGCCGGCAACCGCGACGGCGAGCTGTTCTTTACCACCGACGCCGCCCGCACCTTTGCCAAGCGCATCGTCGACGCCGGCTTTGACGGCATCTTCGTGAGCATCTCCAACCCCTGCGACGTCGTGTGCACCGAGCTGTGGCACCTGACCGGCTACGACCCCAAGAAGATCATCGGCTCGGGCTGCGGCCTGGACTCCGCCCGCCTGCGCACCGAGATCTCCAAGAAGGTCGGCGTGAGCCCCAAGTCCATCGACGCCTACATGATCGGCGAGCACGGCTTTAGCCAGTTGGCCGCCTTTAAGGCCGCAACCATCGCCGGCAAGAGCCTTAACGAGCTTCAGGCCGAGAACCCCGACAAGTACGCCTTCGACCACATGGAGATCGAGGAGCTCGCGCGCAAGGGCGGCTACGTAACCTACCAGGGCAAGCAGTGCACCGAGTACGCCGTCGCCAACTCCGCCGCGCGCGTCTGCGCTGCCGTTCTGCACAACGAGCACGCCGTGCTCTCGGCCTCTACGCTCATGACCGGCCAGTATGGCGAGGAGGGCATCTTCACCTCCCTGCCGTGCGTGATCGGTGCCGAGGGCGTCGAGGAGGTCTACACGCTCGACCTTTCCGAGTATGAACTCGAGGGCTTCCACAAGAGCTGCCAGCACATCCGCGACAACATCGCCCAGCTCGACTGGTGGGACGCCGAGGCCTACGACGCCAAGTAGTCCGCCGCTTGATGCGACACCTCGCTCATACGGACGCCATGCAAAGCGGGCCGCGCCGGAATACTACCGACGCGGCCCGCTTTTTTGACTCACGCAGTGCCCTTGCGAATCGAAGGCGAATGCTTTTCCCGGTTACTTAGTACTGCTCGATGCCCATGTAGCGACGAACCTCGGGGCTGTGGTCGAACACCTTGCCGCGGGCGGCACGCAGCTCGCAGCTCATCGCATAGAAGAAGATCGGCTCCAGGAACGAACGCACGCTGGCGGGCACCTCGCCCACGCCGTACTCGAGCGCATCGAGCACCATGACCGTATCGGTGTGCGTGTTGAGGAACGCGAGCGCGCGCTCCTCCATGGGACGGCACTCGCCCGCGCCAAGCTGCACAAAGTAGAACACGCCGGGCTCGGTGGCCTCGAACGGGCCGTGGAAATACTCGCCGGAGTGGATGTAGCAGCAGTGCTGCCACTGCATCTCCATGAGCGAGCAGATGGCCATGGCGTAGGTCTGGCTAAAGTTGGGGCCGGAACCCAGGATATAGAAGAACTTATGCTGCTGGCAGAGCTCGGCAAAGCGATCGCCCAGCTCGGCGTTGACCTTCTCACGGGCAGCGGGCAACAGCGCATCCATCTGCTTAAGGCCGGCGTACATGTCGGCGAGCGCCTCGTAGCCCTCCTGCTGGTCGAGCAGCTCGGCGGCGATCAGAGCGCCGATGCCCTGCGGTACTTCGGCCTGCGGCACGCCCTCGCCCCACGGATAGACCCAGGTGGTCCACTTGCCGTTGTCGATCTTTGAGCCCTCGCAGTCGGTCATGGCCACGACCTCGGCGCCGGCGGCCAGCGCCATCTCGCAACCGTCGACGACCTCCTGCGTGTTGCCGCTGTGGCTGCAAGCGACGACGAGCGACTTCGGCCCTAGGCTCTTGGGGGCCATCAGGCAAAACTCGCGTGCCGTGTAGACCGTCGAGGTAAACGTGGTTGCCTCGCGCTTGAGCAGCTCGTTGGCCGGCATCAGGTCGATCATCGAACCGCCGCAGGCGATCCAAAAGACGTTCTCAATCTTGCCCTTGCGCTCGATAATTTCCTGAATCAGATCATGTGCGTTCATGGTGGTGCCCCTCCTTGTGTGGCGGTTTAGAACGACGACAGCTTGTACCTGCTGTCATTCTATGTTGTCCTATATATAGCACGCACGACGACACCCGTGAAGTCATTTCACCAAATTTGTTCTATATTGTTCTATCTGTGGACGTTAGATGTCGAACACGTAACGCGAGCCCACGATCTTTTGGCGCCCGAGCAGCAAGGGCCGCTCGTCCTCATCGGTAAAGTACGCCTCCATATAGAAGAGCGGCTCGCCGACCGGGACCTCGAGCAGCGGGGCCGCCTGAGCATCGGCAAGCGCAATCTCCACGGTGCAGGGGTCGGACTTGAGCGGCGCGCGACCAGAATGCTCGGCAACGAGCGCAAAGATGGAATTGTCCGTGAGGTCCTTGTCGGCAAGCGTCTGCAGATAGGGATGGTCGACCAGCACAAAGGCGTTGTTCTCGAGCATGACGGGCACGCCGTCTGCCGTGCGCACGCGCTCGACAACGATGAGCTCGCAGCCGGGTTCCACCCCAAAAAACGCCGCGTCCTCGCGCGTCGCCGCAACCACCGTGCGCGACACCAGGCGTGCTCCGGCCACCATGTCGTTGGCGGCGCAACCCTCGGAAAAGCTCTGAACGTCGCCCTTCTGGACAATCTTGCGCTTGAGCTTGGGCGCGCACACAAACGTGCCTCTCCCCTGCTGGCGGTTGAGATACCCCGCGCGCGACAGCTCCTCGATGGCGCGGCGCACGGTGACGCGCCCCACGCCGTAAGACTTCGCGAGCTCCATCTCGGAAGGAATGCGCGAGCCGGATGCGTACACGCCACGCGCGATCTCGCCCTTTAGGTCGTCCATTACCTGCTGGTACAGCGGCACGGCGGACACCTCAGTGCGCTCGGTTTTATCGTCGGATGCCATCATTACGCTCCATCCCGTGCATGATCGGACTCAAACTCTTCAATCGCCGCCATAAACTGCTCGCCAAAGGCGTCGGCCTTTTTCTCGCCGATGCCGTTGACCTGGATAAGCTCGTCGCGCGTCTGTGGGCGTAGGCGGCACAGACCGCGCAGAGCCTTGTCGGAAAAGACCATGTACGGCGCCATCTCCAGCTCGATCGAAATATCCTTGCGCAGGGCACGCAGGCGCTCGAACAGCTCGGCATCGTCACCCACGCGCGGGCGCTGATCCAGCTCGGCCTCCTCGCGCAGCAGATCCACCGCACGGCGGGCGCGGGCCGAGGCCTTGCGTTTGGACGCGCGACGCTTAACGGTAAAGGCAAACGCCTCGTCCTCGACCTCGGTGGCGCGCGGGCCCAGCCCCACGACCGGGTACTGCCCCTGCGAGGTAGCCAGATAACCGCGGCCGCACAGCTGGCCGATGATGTCCTTGATGCGCCCGACCGATTCGCTCGACAGCTCACCATAGCCGCGGTCCTCGTCCAGATGCATCTGGCGAATGCGCTCGGTGTTGCCGCCGTGGAGCACGTCGGCGATGAGCGACTTGCCAAAGCGCATGGGTCGCGTGGCCACATAGCGCACAGCGGCGCGGGCCATATCGGTGACGTCCTCGACCTCGAACTGCGTGAGGCAGTTGCTGCAGTTGCCGCAGCCCTCGGCCTCGTCCGTGGCGGTGGCGCCCGCACCAACCGCAGCCGCATGCTCGGCCGCCGCCTCGTCGCCAAAGTAGCGCAGCATGTATTCGCGCAGGCAGCCGGTGGTATTGCAGTAGCCCTCCATCTGGTTGAGCAGACGATATCGATTCTGGAGCGCCCACGCGCGCTGCTCGTCGTCGAGTGCCTCATCGGCAGCATCGCCGCGGTCGATCAGAAAGCGACGCATACGAAAATCGTTGCCGTTCCACAGCAAATGGCAGCTGGCCGGGTCGCCATCGCGACCGGCGCGACCTGCCTCTTGATAGTAGGCCTCGATGCTCTCGGGCACGTTGTTATGAATCACGTAGCGCACGTTAGGCTTGTCGATGCCCATACCAAAGGCGTTGGTGGCAACCATCACCTGGATATCGTCGTCGATAAAGGCGCGCTGGCTTTGGCGGCGGGCGTCGTTACCCATGCCGGCATGGTAGCGGCCAACGCGAATGCCGCTGGGACCCAGCGCCTCGGCAAGCCCGCCTGCCAGCTCATCGACCGTCTTGCGGGTCGAGCAATACACGATGCCGCTCTCGCCCGAATGCGCAATCACATAGTCGCGCACCCAGGCGGTCTTGGCCTTGTCGCCCATCTCCTCGCAACCAAAGTAGAGGTTCTTGCGATCGAAGCCCGTCACTACCGTCGCGGGATTTTGCAGGCCGAGCATCTGCTTGTTAGCGCGCACGCGCTCGGTCGCCGTGGCGGTAAACGCCGCCACGATCGGGCGCCGCGGCAGCGAATCGATAAACTCGCGAATCTGCAAGTAAGCGGGACGGAAATCCTGGCCCCACTGGCTCACGCAGTGAGCCTCGTCAATGGCCACGAGCGGAACGCCAATGCCGCCTTCGGCCGCAGCTTCCTGCGCAAAGGCCAGAAAGCGCGGCTCGAGCAGGCGCTCGGGCGCCACATACATAAGCTGATAGCGGCCCTCGCGCGCCCGCTTGAGCACGGTGTTTTGCTGGGCCGGAGTAAGACTGGAGTTGAGATAACTGGGGCGCGCACCCGCCGCGAGCAGCGCGCGGGTCTGGTCCTCCATAAGCGACAGCAACGGGCTCACCACAAAGGTGATACCAGGCAGCATAAGCGCAGGCGCCTGGTAGCAAATGGACTTGCCGGCGCCCGTGGGCATGACACCCAGCGCATCGCGACCGGCAAGAATCGCATCGACCATGCGGTCCTGTCCCGGGCGAAACGAGGTGTAGCCAAAATAGGCGCCGAGCGTGTCGAGCGCCATCTGCTGCATGCTATCGGTCATGGTTTCCTAACGTCCAAGTCATCTGCCGCCGATTATACGCCGCCACGCGGACCGATGCCGCACGGCCGCCGCCCAGACTAGTCGTTGGGGACGTTCTTAAACGACTAGTCAAACAAGAACACATTACAGTCGAAATTGTCAGCCCGGGCCCGTCTCGGGCTACGATTGAGGCGCGCCCAGAACGGGCCGCCGACCGGGCGCCCGCGCACGGCCGAACGTCCCTGCCCCCGAGAGGGCCTGTTGGGTGCTGCCGGCGCGGGACGCGCCGCCCCCGACGGCTGATAGGAAAGTGCCGGGCAGGCGCCGCGGCTGGTAATGTGAGTGCCGAGGGGGAGGCCATCCGGTCGAACGACTACCGGAAGGATACCACCGTGAAAGCGCCGTCCACCAGACCCGCCGCCGTGCTCGGGCTCGACGTCGGCAAGTCGTCGCACTGGGCCTGCCTGATCGACCGCGACGGGGAGGCGCTGGCCGGCGCCCCCGTCCGCAACAGGGAGGCCGAGCTCGACGCGCTGTTCGCCTCCGCGCCCGCCGGCACGCTCGTCGTGGTCGACCAGTTCCGCAACATAGGGTCCCTCGCCGTGAGGCGGGCCCGCGCCGCGGGGCTCGGGGTCGCCTACCTGCCAGGGCTCGCCGCCAGCCGCGCCGCGGGCCTGTTCGCCGGCGAGGCCAAGACCGACGAGCGCGACGCCGAGGTGATCGCGCGGACCGCCCTGGGCGTGCCGGGCTCCCTGTCGGGGGTCCCGGGCCGCGGCGAGGCCCTCGAGGCCGCCCGCGCCCTCTCGTCGCAGCGCGACCACGTCGTCGCCTGCGCGACCAGGGACAAGAACCGCCTGCGCGCGGTGCTGCTCGAGTCCTGCCCGGCCCTCGAGGCCGCGGTCGACCTGTCGGACCGGCGGTGGCTGGAGCTGCTCGCCGGGTTCGGCGGGGCGTGGGGGATCGCCCGCTCCGGGGCCGAGGGCCCGCGGGCCGAGGCCGCCGGGGATGCCGCGGCCGCCTCCACCGCGCCCCCGCCGGCGCTCGTCGAGGCCGAGAACAGGCAGGTCAGGTTCCTGGCCGCCCGGATATCGGAGGCCCTCGACGAGGCCGGGGCCCTCGAGGCCGAGACGGCGGCGCTGCTCGAGGGCGACGAGACCTACGCGTGCCTGCTCACCGTGCCCGGCATCGGCCCGAGGACCGCGGCGCAGCTCGCGGTGTCGGTCGACATCGCCAGGTTCCCGGACCACGACCACCTGGCCTCGTACTGCGGGATAGCCCCGAGGGTGAGGAGCTCCGGCACGTCGGTGAGGTCGGTCAGGGCGTCCAGGCGCGGCGACGCGAGGCTCAAGTCCCTGCTGATCTTCTCGTGCAACAGCCTGGTGAGGTCATCGGGGCGCTACGGCGAGTACTACCGGGCCTGCAGGGCGCGGGGCATGGGGCACGGCAGGGCTCTCAAGGCGGTCGCGAGGAAGCGGCTCAGGGCGATTTACGCCGTGATGCGCGACAGGGTGCCCTACCGGGAGTAGCCCCGACGGTTGACAAAACTATAGGAACACCCAACGACTAGTCATTTAAGAACGTCCCCAATGACTAATCTCTTGACAAACGCGGAAACGTCGCTGGTTGAGCATAAGTCAGACACTATGACCCAATCCGAGGGCACGGAAACGACAGGAGCCCCCGCTCGTGACCGCGGGTCGGGGCTGCGACAATGATGTCGAAGTGCC
>URFE01000082.1:0-8939 GCA_900546965.1 uncultured Collinsella sp. | reverse complement strand
CAGCGTCAGATGTGTATAAGAGACAGGCCAAATGCCATGTCGATCGCGGTTTCCACCGTCTACCCTCTCCTCTTGTCACTCGATTCGCTGCTCACGCCATCGTCCGCCTCGTCCTTGCGCGGCAAAACGCCGGCGACCGTCTCGCGCAGCGCGCACCATTTATCCGCCAGACACACAATCCATGCCTCACGACACGTCGGCGGCACTGGCACCAGCGGAAACATATGGCGCGCGATGATATTCCGCTCGCGCGGCGTCAACTCAAAATCTTCCTCGGCACGCGCCAGGGCAAAAAACGGATGTCGAAATCCGTGCAGGCGATGGCTCGGATCGGGGTCGTGCCAATCGTAGAGAAAATAATCGTGCAGCAGGGCCCCGCGCAGCAGCGAGGCGCGATCGACCGAAATACCAACGCGGCCCAGGCGCTCGGCAAAGGACAGACTCGCCCGCGCCACCGAGGTCACATGCGTATAGACCGTCACGTCGCCATGCTGGATAAACTCGTGGGTCAGGTCCAAGCGGCCCGCCTGGGCCAGCTGACGGGCGGCATAGTCGACCTCGTGCGCGATTTTCTCGGCACGAACGGTATCGGACATGCGGCCTCCTTCCAGCGGCTCACGGCGGCAAGCCACGGCCTGCACGTATTGAATAAAATCATCATCGAATCTATCAGTATGGCATCGGACAAAACGTTTTGCCCCGCCAGTTGGCGAATTACCGCGCCGCCGTCACATATCAAACGCCAAAATGTGCGAGACTGTCTTGTGCAATTGTGTCGGCCGAGGGAGCGCCGGCGCTCGATTCGCATGGAGTAACCCACAACGATGCTGCTTACGCAAACGACAACGCCCGAGGACGTCAAGGCTCTTAATCGTGCCGAGCTCCCGCAGCTCTGCGACGAGATTCGCCACGCCATCCTCGAAAGCTCCGCCGCCGTCGGCGGGCACGTTGCCCCCAACCTGGGCGTCGTTGAGCTTACGGTCGCGCTCCATCGCGTGTTTAACTCCCCTATCGACAAGATTGTCTTTGACGTTTCGCACCAGACCTACGCCCACAAGGCGCTGACGGGGCGCGCGTACACCTATATCGATCCGGAACGTTATGGTGAGGCTTCTGGCTTTGCCAATCCCGACGAGTCCGAGCACGACCTGTTCGCCATGGGTCACACCTCGACCTCGGTGAGCTTGGGCTGTGGCCTTGCCCACGCGCGCGACCTGGCGGGCGATGCGTACAACGTCATTACCGTTATTGGCGACGGCTCGCTTTCGGGCGGTCTGGCGTTTGAGGGCTTTAACAATGCCGCCGAACTCGATAGCAACCTGATCATCATCGTCAACGATAACGACCAGTCCATTGCCGAGAACCATGGCGGCCTGTATCGCAATCTGGCCGAGCTGCGCGCCAGCAACGGCACCTGTGAGCGCAACGTTTTCCGCGCGATGGGGCTCGACTACCGCTATCTGGACGCCGGTAACGACGTGTTGGCCCTAGTCGACGCGCTGCAGGAACTGCGCAATATCGATCATCCCATCGTGCTGCACGTCTCCACCGCCAAGGGCAAGGGCTTTGAGCCAGCCCAGAGCGACCCCGAGCGCTGGCACCACGTGGGTCCGTTTGACATGGCGACCGGGCGCAAGCTCTGCCCGGGCCATCCGAGCGAGCCTGCGCCGCGCACCTACGCCGACATTACGGGCGAGGCGCTCAGCGCCGCCATCGAGCGCGATCCGCAGGTCGTGGGCATCACGGCCGCCACGCCCTACATCATGGGCTTTACACCCGAGCTTCGCGCTGCCGCCGGCAAACAGTTCGTCGATGTGGGCATTGCCGAGGAGCACGCCGTGACCTTTGCCACCGCGCTTGCGTGCTCGGGCGCCAAGCCAGTCTTTGGTGTGTACGGCACGTTTTTGCAGCGCGCTTACGACGAGCTGTGGCACGACCTGTGCCTCAACGACGCCCCGGCAACCATTTTGGTGTTTGGTGCGTCAATCTTTGGCACCACGTCCGAGACGCACCTCTCGTTCTTTGATATTTCCATGTTGGGCGGTCTTCCCAACATGCGCTACTTGGCGCCGGCCTGCATGGAGGAATATCTGTCCATGCTGAGCTGGTCGCTCGACCACCGCGAGCATCCCACGGCGATCCGCGTTCCGGGCATCGGTCTGGTAAGCCGCCCCGATCTGGCACCTGCCGAGGACGCCGATTACGGCGTCGCGCGCTACAGCGTCGTGCGTCAGGGCCGCGACGTTGCCGTGCTCGCGCTTGGCGATTTTTTTGAACTGGGCGAGCGCGTGGCAAACCGCTTGGCTGCCGAGTACGGCATCGAGGCCACGCTCGTCAACCCGCGCTTTGCAACCGAGCTCGACCGCGAGTTCCTCGACAGCCTTGCCGCCGAGCATCGCGTTGTCGTCACCCTCGAGGATGGCATCTTGGACGGCGGCTGGGGCGAGCGCGTGGCATGTTATCTGGCATGTACGCCGTTGCGCACGCGCACCTTCGGCATCGCCAAGGGCTTCCCCGACCGCTACGACCCCAACCAACTGCTCGCTCAGAACGGCATGACGGTCGAGAACATGGCCGCCGAAGCCGTAAGGCTGCTCAACGAGTAGAAAAATCTCTGCAAGGGAAGCACCCCTGCGGAGGTTTTTGTTTTCGCGGCGCGATTATCTCAATCTGTAACACCTAGGGCCCGAATTCCCGTCTACCTGTTACAGATCGAGACATTCAAATCCCCCTAAGGAGAAAATCTCAATCTGTAACAGTTACTCGGCAAAAATGGCTGCAGATGTTACAAATCGAGACAAAACAGTAAGGCATGCCGCTGCATCGGCCAGAACCACCACAAAGGTGCCTGTCCCTTTTTGGTAGATAGAATTACCCATAAGGTAAGTATGTTTCTGAGTTATTTCGTGTTGACCCGTCTGAGCGGGATAGGGTATAACTCTACTCAACCGCTAGGGATTTTATTGAGAAAGGTGTTCTCCCATGAGCAAGAACCTCTCCCAGCAGGTCGTTCTCGACCGCCGCGGCTTTGTCGCCGCCACCTTCGCAACCGTCGCCGGCCTTGGTCTTGCCGGCTGCTCTGACACCAGCGCCGAGGCCGACAAGGGCTCCGCCGCCTCCTCCAAGAGCTCCGAGGATACCGAGGCTTCCACCACGCTCGACGCCAAGGCATTCGACAAGCTCGTCGACAACGGCCCCAAGGCCGATGACGATGCCATCGCCGCCAGCACCTGGGCCACGGCCGTTAAGGACGCCGGCGTCTTTAAGATCGGTGGCGTTCAGACCTCCACGCTCTTCTCCCTCCTCAACGAGAAGGACGGTCAGACCCGCGGCTTCGACACCGGCATCGCACAGCTCCTGTCCAACTACATTCTGGGCGAGAACAAGGTCGAGATCACCCAGGTGACCTCGGACACGCGCGAGTCTGTCCTGCAGAACGGCCAGGTCGACGCTGTCTTTGCCACCTACACCATTACCGATGAGCGCAAGAAGCTCGTCTCCTTCGCCGGCCCCTACTACTACACCCAGCAGGCCATCCTGGTGCTCGCCGATAACGACGACATCAAGAGCGTCGACGACCTGGCCGACAAGAACGTCGCCGTCCAGTCCGGCTCCAACGGCCCCGCCATCCTGGAGGAGTTCGCCCCCAAGGCCAGCCAGCAGGAGTTCAAGACCGACGAGGAGGCCCGCCAGGCACTCCAGCAGGGCCGCGTCGATGCCTACGTCATCGATAACAACATGCAGCAGAGCGCCCTGGTCCGCGAGCCCGGTAAGTACAAGATCGCCGGCAAGCCCTTCGGCAGCAAGGAGCCCTATGGTATCGGCCTGCCGCTCGATTCCGACGGCGTCGCCTTTGTCAACGACTTCCTTAAGAAGATCGAGGACGACGGCACCTGGACCGAGCTGTGGCAGATCTGCATCGGTGACCGTACGGGCGACACCAATGTTCCCGAGCTGCCCGAGATCGGCGCCTAGGCAGCGAGCCTGGTAACGACCGCAACGAAACCATACGGAAACGCATGATGCGCTTTATTGCGGTAAACTGTTTCCTCACTGAGTTGTCGGGGCTTCCGTACACACGGGAGCCCCTTTCCTTACCGGCGGGAGGTCCGCATGAGTCTCTCCGAGCTCTGGTCGCTCTATGGCCAGAACTATATCGACGCGCTGCTAGCAACCTGGGGCATGACGCTTGAGTCGTTTGCCATCGCCATGGTGCTGGCCGTCGCCGTCACCGTGATGCGCGTGTCGCCGCTCAAGCCGCTGCGCGTCTTTGGCGACCTGTATGTTCAGGTCTTCCGTAACATCCCCGGCATCGCGCTACTCATCATCGTCGTCTATGCGCTGCCGCCGCTCAAGGTCGTCCTGCCCTACCGCACCTGCGTCATCGTCGCCACAGTGCTCTTGGGTTCTGCCTTTGGCTCCGAGAACTTTATGAGCGGCATCAACACCGTCGGTGTCGGCCAGGTGGAAGCCGCCCGCTCGCTGGGCATGAGCTTCAGCCGCATCCTCGCCAAGATCGTGATTCCGCAGGCGCTGCGCTCGAGCGTGTTGCCCATGACCAACCTCTTTATCGCGGTCATGCTCACCACTGCGCTCGGCAGTCAGGTACCGCTTAAACCGCAGGAGCTCACCGGCGTGGTGAGCTACATCAACACGCGCTCGCTCGGCGGCGTCGCCGCGTTCTTTATCTCGGCACTCGGCTACCTGGGCACGGCCTTTGTGGTGAGCCACATTGGCAACTATATCGATAAGAAGGTGAGGATCCTCCGATGAGCAAACATTCCTCCCCTGCACTTACCATGCGCGATGCGCTCTACGAGGCTCCCGGCCCCAAGATGCTCGCCAAGATTCGCATCGGCACCGCCATTTCGCTCGTTGCCGTGGCCGCGCTCATCGCTCTGGTACTGCAGCGCTTTTATGTGACCGGTCAGCTTTCGGTCCACTACTGGTATTTCTTTACGCATCTCACCACCTGGAAGTTCTTGCTTACCGGCTTTGAGGGCACCGTTAAAGTCGCACTCACCGCTGGCGCCATCGCGCTGGTGCTGGGCCTGGCCCTTATGCTCGGCCGCACGAGCGGCATTAAGCCGCTGCAGCTGGTCTGCCGCGTGCTCACCGATTTCTTCCGCGGTGTGCCAAGCCTGCTGTTCATCTACTTCTTCTTTTTGGTGCTGCCCCAGTACAAGATCGCGCTACCGTCGTTTTGGATGCTCACGCTTCCCGTCGCGCT
Organism: uncultured Collinsella sp.; assembly: GCA_900546965.1. Classification (GTDB taxonomy): domain Bacteria; phylum Actinomycetota; class Coriobacteriia; order Coriobacteriales; family Coriobacteriaceae; genus Collinsella. The sequence goes on along the minus strand of URFE01000082.1, from coordinate 3,709 downwards.
CGCCGCAGCTGGCGTACTTGCCGAGATCTTCCGTGCCGGCGTCAACGCCGTACCGCGCGGGCAGGTCGAGGCCGCCCAGGCACTCGGTCTCTCCAGGGCCAAAATCACCTTTAAAATCGTGTTGCCGCAGGCTATTCGGTTTATCATTCCGTCCTTGATTTCGCAGCTTGTGGTCGTGGTCAAGGACACCACCGTCGCCTACGTGGTGAGCTACCCCGACCTCATGCAAAACGCCCGCGTGCTCATTACCAACTACGACGCGCTCGTGTCGGTCTACCTGGTTATCGCGGTCATCTACATCCTCATCAACGTCGCGATCAACAAGGCCGCCGTCTACGTCTCGCACAAGACCGGCGCGACCATCATTCGCTAACGATTTACCATTTCGAGTCATAAGGAGCCGAGCACCATGGCACAGAGCACTTCTTCTACCGGCAATCAGCCGCTGATTGAGCTCAAGCACGTCGATAAGCACTATGGCGATCTGCACGTCCTCAACGACATCAATCTCTCGGTCGACCGCGGCGAGGTCGTCGTTGTGATCGGGCCCTCGGGCTCGGGCAAGTCGACCATGTGCCGCACCATCAACCGCCTGGAAACCATCGACTCGGGCGAGATTCTCATCGAGGGCGAGCCTCTGCCGCAGGAAGGCAAGGATCTTGCCCGCATGCGCGCCGAGCTGGGCATGGTGTTTCAGCAGTTCAACCTGTTTGCACATATGACCGTGCTACAGAACGTCATGCTGGGACCGGTCGACGTGCTGGGCATCTCCAAGGATGAGGCCCGCGAGCGCGCCATGGACCTGCTAGGCCGCGTAGGCGTCGCCGAGCAGGCCGATAAGGTGCCCGCACAGCTCTCGGGCGGCCAGCAACAGCGTGTAGCCATTGCCCGCTCGCTTGCCATGCAACCCAAGGCCATGCTCTTCGACGAGCCCACGAGCGCTCTTGATCCCGAGATGATCAACGAGGTGCTCGAGGTCATGGTCCGTCTGGCCCAGCAGGGCATGACGATGATCGTCATCACGCACGAGATGAACTTTGCCCGTCGCGTGGCCGACCGTGTCGTGTTTATGGCCGATGGCCAGATCGTGGAAACCGGCACGCCCGACGAGTTCTTCGACCATCCCCAGACCAAACGCGCCCAGGACTTCCTCAACTCCATCAAGGGCCACTAACCAGCCACCCCGTGGGACAAATCCATCAGAAGTGTTGTCCCACGTCTCTCATGCGCCCCGTCACCTTCAGATTCGAAAGCAGCACCTATGATCGGAACTCGCACTTCATCGTCCTACACCCCGCATGTCGACGTCGCCCCCGCCGACCGTCCGCTCATCCTCGTCGCGCCGCGCTGGGAAGAGGCGAAGCCGTTTTTAAGCGAGACGCTCTCCCCCAACGAGGAAATCGCAAGTGTCTTTGTCGATGCCATCCTTGCCGCCGGCGGCCTGCCGCTGCAGATGTCCATCACCGAGGACATTGAGGTTATCCGTCATTACGTCGATATCGCCGACGGCATCGCCATTCCCGGCGGCCCGGACGTCAACCCCAAGCGCTGGGGCGATGATCGACCCTACGACCCCACCCTCTGCTGCGAGATCCACGATAGCTTTGAGTTTAAGCTGGTCGGCGAGGTGCTCCGCGCCAAAAAGCCGCTCTTTACCACCTGCCGTGGCACGCAATTGCTCAATGTCGCCACTGGCGGCACCCTGTGCATGGACGTGCCGAGCCTGGGCGCTCGCGAGGGCCGCACGCAGTGGCGCCATACCCACGTGCTCAACGACCCCGTGCATCCCGTCGAGGTCGTGCCGGGCTCGCTGCTGGAGCGCGCGCTTGGCGGGCACAGGCTGATCCAGACCAACTCCGCACACCACTGCTGCGTCGATCATCTGGGTAAGAGCACGCGTTTGGTCGCCAAGGCAACCGACGGCGTTCCCGAGTGCATCGAGGTCGAAGGCCAGCCATTCTGCTTGGGCGTGCAATGGCATCCCGAGTACACCTGGCAGACGCTCGAGACCGACTTTAACCTGTGGAAGTCGTTTGTCGAGGCAGCGGCAAAGGTCAAGCAGGCACGCTAGCTCGCAAATCACACAGGCTTAAACCTTCCATGCCAGGGGGGGGCGGACACCAGCCACGGTGCCCGCCCCCCCTGTATTTGGTATGCTCGGTATGATTATCCCTCACAAACAATCAAAGAAATCTCGACCGCAATCGGTCGACTGTAAAGCAGATGGCAAAAACGCTTGCTACGTTTATTAGGCAGTCAATTAGAATCGAAATGCATTGACTATTCCCCAACGGGGTCACGCCACAAATCCACATGAGCATCGAGGCTGGAAGCGGAAGCATGGAATTGGCCCCGATCTGTATGTAGATCGCTACAACGTTGACAAGCAACAGCATGCCAATCGGACCGAAGCCGGACCCAAAATAGGAAACAGCGATCACGCAAGAGACCACGTATGCAAGGCAGGCAGCGGCAGCAAGAGCAAGTCGATAGCAAAATACATGCATGTTGAAATACTGCTGAGCATCCAGAACGATTACGCAGTTAAGACAGTACAAAACGACACTCGACAGGATAAACGCGTCCAAAAGGGCAAAAGAAGACAGCACCACTCGAGCAACGATAGCGCACACACGCTTCCCTCCCCGAGCCTCCGACAACCCCCACGGTTCCTCAATAAAGCCCGAACTGACAAAGCGCGGCACAATGCAAGCCGCGATGAACGGAAAGAACAATGCATGCGCCAACGGGGCTACGTTGAAAAGCAGACCGCGAAAAACCCCTGCATTACCAAATAGAAGGACATCCTCTGCCGATAGCCGAAGCGTCGGGTCTGGGAAAAAGCCCAAGAAACTGTTCTCACGGAGGCTACAGAACCACATCGGGAAAGAATTAAGCTGCAATACCACCATGCACGCATAAATTACCAGGATTAAGGCGTACGCCCATTTGCTCGCATGCTTCCATTCTGACTGGAGAAGTCTTTTAATCTGACGAGCCATTGAACACACCCCCAGCGCGAAAGCTCACGAGAGCGTAAATCAATACCGATAGACAGCTGGCTGCCACGCCATATCCCAGAAGCGTCAGCTGCCCCATATCGCTATACCCAAGAGCACTTCCGACTCCAAGATACGGCCCCGGAAGAAGGAAAATCCATCGCAAGGACGGTATGGGCGCCTGAAGGTAAGTTCCGTAGAGCGTCAAGCTCATGACAAATCCGATTATTATCACAGCCCCGCTAAATACAGCGCTGCTTGTAATCCGATAGATGGTTACCGTCTCCAACGCAACCGATATCACCAATACGGCGTTGATTATCATTGCGGGCAAAAATGCAGCCAGCATGCTATGCGCATAGTTTTGCCCTCCACGTGTTATCGCTATTGCAAAAAGAAGAAGGCAAAGCGCACTATATGCTGCGCCAATTATTAAAGCAGACGAAAGCACATGTGCTAGGACCCCATTAAAGCGGGTAAGACCTCTTGCTGAAGAAATTCGGTGTCCCTCTTCATAGCCGCGCTCCTGTAAAATCGCCAGGCAAACGATGAGCTGAACGAACAGAGACGTGCCGGCAAAAGCACTGCGCACAAGGGACTCATCGGGTGCAGAAGGATCGATTACATTCCAGCAGAAACCAATATCCTCCCCAAAAACGCTATTGCCAAAGGCTGTCTCTTATACACATCTCCGAGCCCACGAGACATCT
>URFE01000081.1:0-9136 GCA_900546965.1 uncultured Collinsella sp. | reverse complement strand
CACAAGCACGGCGCCAAGGTCGCGCTGCAGCTGTTCCACCCCGAGTACGATGTGCCCGGTGTCGGCCGCATGGTCATGGGATCCATGGCCGCCGCCAAGGCCGCGCAGGAGGCCAAGGCCGCCGGCGACGAGGAGACCTTTGCCGCCAAGATGGCCGAGTCCAACGAGATCCGCAACCAGGCCTACGCCAAGCTGCATCACGACATGCAGCACTTTGTGAACGAGGCGAGCGTAGAGCAGCTCACCCAGATCAAGGAGGCCATCGCTGCCTCGGCCGCCCGCGCGCAGCAGGCCGGCATCGACGCCATCGAGGTCCACGGCGACCGCCTGGTAGGTTCGCTGTGCTCGGCCATCCTCAACCAGCGCACTGACGAGTACGGCGGCTCGTTCGAGAACCGCGTTCGCTACGCGCTTGAGGTCGTCGCCGCCATTAAGGAGGCCGCGCCGCAGCTGATGGTGGAGTACAAGCTCCCCGTGATCATGGAGAACCCCGACGGCACGCCGCGCGGCAAGGGCGGCCTGCAGCCCGACGAGGCCTGCGAGTTCGCCAAGCTGCTCGAGGGCGCGGGCATCGATATGATCCAGGTCGCGCAGGCAAACCACACCGGCAACATGGGCGACACCATTCCGCCCATGGGCGCCATGCCCTACAACTGGACGCTGCCCGTGGCCGAGCGCGTCAAGGCCCTGGTCTCCGTGCCGGTGGCAACCGTCGGCCGCGTTGTCTCGGTCGAGGCCGGCGAGAAGATCCTGGAAGACGGCGCCGCCGACATCATCGCCTATGGCCGCTCGCTCATGTGCGACCCCGACATTGCGCTGAAGGCCGCCACGGGTGAGCCCATCCGTGAGTGTCTCAACTGCAACAAGGGCTGCGTCGACGCGATTCAAAATCGCAAGTACATCTCGTGCGTGCTCAATGCCGAGAACGGTGACGAGGCCACCATCGCCATTAAGCCGGGCGAGGGCGACAAGAAGATCGCCGTGGTGGGCGGCGGCATCGCCGGCCTGGAGGCCGCACGCGTGGCGGCCAAGCGCGGCTACGACGTGACCGTCTACGAGGCGAGCGATCATCTGGGCGGTCAGATTGTGCTGGCGGCCGCGCCTCCGCGCAAGGATGAGATTATGCGCTCGGTCGAGTACTACGAGAAGATTCTGCCTGGTCTGGGCGTGAAGGTTGAGCTCAGCCATGCCGCTACCGCTGAGGACCTCAACGCCGCCGACGCCGCGATTGTGGCCGTGGGCGCGCACGACGTGATCATCCCCGTTCCGGGTGCCGATTCGGACAAGGTCGTCTCGAGCTGGGACGTGCTGGCCGGCAAGGTGGAGCTCAGCGGCCGCGTCGCCGTCATTGGCGGTGGCCTGGTGGGCACCGAGACTGCCGAGTACCTGCTGCAGCACGGCCGCGAGGTGGCGATCGTGGAGATGCTCGACAAGATTGCCGCGGGCGAGTCCGAGACCATTCTGCCGCTGATTATGAGCGACTTTGCAGAGCACAACGTGGAGCAGCATGTTAAGACCCGCCTGACCGCCATTACCGACGAGGGCGTGGAGGCTGTTCGCACCACCGAGGACGGCGCCGAGGAGCCGGTGAAGATCGCCTGCGATTACGTGGTGATGGCCGTGGGCTCCAAGGCCAACGCGTTTGACCTGGATGGCGTGACGGTGCCCGTGACCTGCGTGGGCGACTGCTCGGGTGAGCGCACCGCCGACATCGCGAGCGCCATTCGCACGGCGTATCACGCGGCCAACGAGCTGTAGTTGAACATCGCGGCCAGGCGGGGCGGTGGCACGGATCCGTCTCGCCCGGCTGTGTCCCGTCGGGTGTCAACCGGTGCGGGGCCTGCAAGGGCAGCAGGTCCCGCCCTTTTTGTTTTGCTCCGGTGGATGGCAATGCGAGGTAATCATGAGGAGTGAGGACGTCTACTGCCTTGCAGATCACTCAAAATTATTGGGGGAGGGGTTAATAACTATATCCTCTATACCAAAGGACATAAAGAGATGTCAATTATGTTGACAAGCGAATGACGATTAGCTGCGAGTCAGCTACCAGCGTAAATAATCGATAAAGAAATGTCGTAATTTGGTGCCAAATGCCCAGATAACGCCGCGTCTATTTTAATTAACTGCTTTGAGCAAACAGTAAAATGCTACTATCTAACTTGCACGTAAGAAAGCAGATTAACGGTTAAGGCTAAGAAGTGGCAGGTATGTCGGAAGCAACTAGGACTCGCACGCATGCGCCCGAGGTTAGGCAGCGCGCCGTCGAGATCCTCCAAGAGGGGGTCGGTCATCGCGCCCTCGCTGCGGAGCTTGGCATTTCCCAGGCCACGGCTCGTCAGTGGGCCCGCGCGTATGCCGTGGGCGGTGCCGACGCCGTTCTCAATGCCGGTTCGCATCATCACACCTATTCGTACGACGTAAAGCTCGCTGTGGTTAAGGACCGTCTGGAAAACGGCTTGACGGTTCGCGAGGCCATGATCAAGCACAAGATTCCCAGCGAGTCTTCGGTCAAGGCTTGGTGCCGTCAGTACCGCGAGAGCGGTGAGTCCGCACTGGTCGATAAGCCGCGCGGTCGCAAGCCGCGCGTTAAAAAGGCGGAATAGCAAACGGGATGGTGCGCCCACAGGGGCGCATTTTTCTTGCCGCCCCTCTACTCCAATGCGGACAGGCTCCTTGCCCCGTACGCCTAAAACTCCCCAGTTGACCGAAAACCTGCCGTCGCTACTCCTCAATTGAGCTATAACGTTAAACAATTGCAGCGTTTTTGCATGGGGGAGTGATGGTATGACGCTACTGTATTTCCTTACCCTGTTTCCGCTGGTACCGGCGCTGGGCATGCTGTTCGCGCGCGGCGACCGCGCCCGCGATGCGGTGGGGCTCATAGGTTCCGGCATTATTATGGCGGTGACAGTTGTAGTCGCCGTCATGTTTTTTGGCATGGGTCCGCAGAGCTTTGAGGTTGCCTCCGGCACCTCGCATGTGCTCTCGATCATCAGCTCCGTCATCGACGTCATCCTGTGCGCCGTCATCCTGTACAACGCGTACAAATATAGGAACGCGCTCACCACGGTGCTCGGCATAGTCCAGCTGGTGGGCTCGCTTGCCTTTGCAGCCATGACGTTGCCCGCGGCCGAAGCCGTCACCGCAACCCCGCTCTACCTGGACTACATGAGCGTGATCATGGTCCTCGCCGTCGGCATTGTTGGCAGCCTCATCTGCGTGTATGCCTTGGGTTATATGAAGGACTTCCAGGCCCACGACGAGCACGAGGCCGCGCTGCGCGGGCAGACCGCGCCCGACCGTCGCCCGCAGTTCCTGGCGCTCATGTTCCTGTTCCTCTCGGCCATGTTCGTTATCGTGACGAGCGACAACCTTGAGTGGCTGTTCTGCGGCTGGGAAATCACCACCGTGTGCTCGTTCCTTATGATTGGCTACACGCGCACGCCCGAGGCCATTAAAAACGCCTTTACCCAGATCATCCTCAACATGCTGGGCGGCATCGCGTTTTTGGCCGGACTCATGTACCTGCACGTGAACGGCATGCCGCTGACCATCTCGGGCATGATTGAGCTTTCCGGCGCCGGAACCGCGCAGTCCGCGCTGCTGGTCATGCCGGTCATCCTGTTGTCGCTCGCCGCGCTCACCAAGGCCGCACAGATGCCGTTTCACACTTGGCTGTTGGGTGCCATGGTTGCCCCCACGCCCACGAGCGCCCTGCTGCACTCGTCAACCATGGTCAAAGCCGGCGTGTTCCTGATGGTCAAGCTGAGCCCGCTCTATGCCATCTATCCCGTGACCGGCTTTATGGTCACGAGCGTGGGCGCCATCACGTTTTTGCTCGCTGCCCTTATGGCCATCTCGCAGAGCAATGCCAAGCGCGTGCTCGCGTACTCCACCATTTCCAACTTGGGCCTCATCAGTGCTTGCTTGGGTGTCGGCGCGCCCGAGGCCGTATGGGCGGCCATCTTCCTGATCCTGTTCCACACGGTGGCAAAGTCGCTGCTGTTCCTGTGCGTGGGTACCGCCGAACATCATATCGGCAGCCGCGATATCGAGGACATGGACGGCATGTTCAGCCGCATGCCGCACCTGACGCGCCTGATGATGCTGGGCATCATGGGCATGTTTGTGGCGCCGTTTGGCATGCTCGTGTCCAAGTGGGGTGCCCTGGTGGCGTTTGCGCAGACTGGCAACGTGCTCATGATCATGGTGCTGGCCTTTGGCTCGGCTGCGACGTTCTTCTTCTGGGGCAAGTGGCTTGCCAAGCTTTCGGGCGTCGACCCTACGGCTCAAAACGTTGAGGTCAATGTCCATAAGACCGAATGGGTGGCACTCAACACCATCGCCGCGCTGCTGATTCTGTGCTGCGTGGCGTTCCCGGTTATCTCGAGCGGTCTGGTGTCGCCTTACTTGGCCATGGTGTTTGGCCGCGTGCCGTACGTTATCGGCAAGGACGCCATGTATCTGATGGTGGTTATCGTGGCGTTTATCGCTGTGGTGCTGCTGACTTCATTCCGCGTGAGCAACAAACCGCACGTAAACGTATATCTTTCGGGCGTGGGAACCGATAAATATCGCCATTTCCGCGGCTCGATGGGTCGCGAGGTAAAGGCCGAAAAGCGCAATTGGTACTCGGAGGACGCCCTTGGCGAGAAGCGTATTGGCCCCGCGGGCAGCGTCGTGTGCTGCAGCATTATCTTGTTTGCGCTGCTGTGTTGCGCGTGGATTGGGCCCGAGAGACTTGCCATGAGTGCGCCCTCGGTGCTGCGCAGCAAGTATTTTGAAGGTTCGGGTGTCGTGGGCATATTTATTGGCACCGTGGCGTTTGCCTTGCTGGCGCCGCTTGTGGGCGGCCTGATCGACGGCCTCGACCGCAAACTTTCGGCCCGCATGCAGGGCCGCGTGGGCCCGCGCCTGCTCCAGCCATTCTACGACGTTGCCAAGCTGCTGCGCAAAGCCCCTGCCAGCGTAAACACCATGGACGATACCTATATGGCGTGCGCGCTCATCTTTACCGTGGTGGGCGGTGGCATCTTTGTGTCGGGCTCCAACACGCTGCTGTGCGCTTTTATGGTGACGCTCGCCGCGATCTTTGTGGTGCTGGCGTCCGCCTCGACGCAAAGCCCGTTTGCCCAGGTTGGCGCCGATCGTGAGTTGCTGCAGGTTATGAGCTACGAGCCCGCCGTTCTGCTGATGAGCGTGGGCCTGTATCTTGCCACCGATAGCTTTGATTCCATCGCCGTGACGGGGCAGTCGGCCCCCATCATCGTGTACAGCGCGCCCATTTTCCTCGCGCTGCTTGCGGTGCTTACCATCAAGCTGCGCAAGTCGCCGTTCGATCTTTCGTACTCGCATCACGCGCATCAGGAGATCGTCCAGGGCGTCGCCACCGAGATGAGCGGCGGCACACTGGCCAAGATGACCCTCATGCACTGGTGTGAGACCGTGCTGTTTTTGATGTGGGTGGGCATGTTCTTTGTTTGGGACAACCCCGTGAGCTGGGTTGTAGCCCTGGTCGTGATGGCCGCGACGTATTTTGTCGAGGTCCTGATCGACAACACCTTCGCACGCAGCACCTGGCGCAGCTGCTTTAAGCTCGGCTGGGGTGTGGCGTTGGTGTTTGGCCTGCTCAACCTTATGCCCATCCTCGTCGACGTGTTTATTTAGGAGGCGGCATCCATGGATCATAAAATGTCGCGCTCGCCGTGGGTTATTCATTACGACGGCTCGAGCTGTAACGGATGCGATATCGAGGTGCTGGCCTCGCTCACGCCACTGTTCGATGCGGAGCGCTTTGGCGTGGTCAACACCGGCAACCCCAAGCATGCGGATATCTTTTTGGTGACGGGGTCGGTCAATGCCCAGAACCTGCCCGTCGTGCGCCAGATCTACAGCCAGATGCTCGAGCCCAAGTGCGTGGTGGCGTGCGGCATTTGCGCGTGTTCGGGCGGCGTATTCCGCGATGCCTATAACGTGATCGGCGGCGTGGACCGCGCGATTCCCGTGGACGTGTATGCGCCCGGGTGCGCCATTCGTCCCGAGACCGTGATCGATGCCATCGTGGAGGCGTGCGGCATCCTTGATCAGAAGGAGGCCGTGATGCGCGCCGGCGGTGACCCGCTTACCGTGGGCGGCGCTGCTACCTGGGATGGCGGCGTCGAGTTGGGCGAGGACGGGTTCGTGGCTGCAGCTGGGGCCGGGGCCGGTGTCGACGCAGGCGCGGCTGACGGCGCGCCCGCCGCTGCAAAGGAGGCCGAGTAATGCAAAAGGCCATCTATACCACCGTCGGGATCGACGAGCTGTTGCCGCATGTGCAGGCGCTCAAGGGTGCCGGCGCGCGCTTTGTGCAGATGCATGCCGAGCGCTGCGTGGACGACGGATCGTATCGCCTGGTCTATACGTTTATCAACGTTCGTGCTGCTCAGGAGCATATTGCGCAGGACGGCAGCTATGCGATTGAGAACCTGGTAGTCGAGGGCATCGACCAGTACCAGGAGATTCCGTCCATCAGCTCGTACTATCCGGCGGTATTCCCGTTTGAAAACGAAGCGCACGACCTGTTTGGTCTTGCCATCACTGACATGCAGATTGACTTTAAGGGCTTTTTCTACCAGGTCTCGACTACCGAACCCATGAGCGTTATCACGCCCGAGGTGAAGGCCGCGCGCGAGAAAGCCATGAAGGTGCGTGCCGCTGCCGAGGCCAAGGCGCGCAAGGCCGCGGCCGAGAAGGCCGCCGCCGCTGCGGCTGCTGCAGGGGAGGGCGCTGCGAGCACAGGCGATGCCGCGGGCGCCTCTGCTCAGCCCGCTGCGGCTGCCGGCTCCGATGCTCAGCATGATGAGGTCGCTGCAAAGGCCGCGCTCAAGGCCGCTGAGATGGAGGCAAAGCTCGCTGCCATGGATCCCGAGAAAGCAGCCAAGGTCCGCGCGGCGCTTGCCGCCAAGGCCGCCCGCGACAAGCAGAAAAAGGAGGCGTAAGGCCCATGGCACATCGCTCCGTTATTCCGTTTGGCCCGCAGCACCCGGTGCTGCCCGAGCCGCTTCATCTGGACCTGGTGATCGAGGACGACCGCGTCATCGAGGCAATTCCGCAGATCGGCTTTGTGCACCGCGGACTCGAGAAGCTCACCGAAAAGCGTGATATGCACCAGTTTGGCTACATCGCCGAGCGCATCTGCGGCATCTGCGCCGTGGGCCACAGCTGCGGCTATGCCAGCGCCTGCGAGCGCATGCTCGACATCGAGGTGCCCGGCCGAGTGCAGTATATCCGCACCATTCTGCACGAGCTTTCGCGCATTCACTCGCATCTGCTGTGGCTGGGCCTGCTCGCCGATGCCTTTGGTTTCGAGGCACTGTTCTATCGTTCGTGGACCCTACGCGAGCAGATTCTTAAGATCTTTGAGAGCACCTGCGGCGGCCGCGTGATCCTTTCGATTAACGAGATCGGCGGCCTTAAACACGACATTGAGGACTCCGAACTGGCGGGCATTGTCCAGACGCTCGATGCCATGCGTCCTGACTACGAGGCCTTGGTGCATACGTTTTTGGACGACAATAGCTGCGGCGAGCGCCTGCACGGCGTGGGCGTGATCAGCAAGAAGGACGCGCTGGATCTGTCGATGGTCGGCCCGTTCGGTCGCGCCTCGGGCGTGGATTACGACGTGCGCATGTTTGGCGACGGCGCCTATGCTGATCTGGCCGCGTTTGAGCCTATCGTTGCTAGCGATGGCGACTGCTATGCCCGCTGCCAGGTGCGTTGTGCCGAGGTCACGCAGGCCATGGATATTATCAAGGAGCTTGTGGGCAAGATTCCGCACGACGGTATCGGCGGGCGCACCAAGCTCACGCCGGCCGACGGTGCGCGCGGCGAGGTTGTGATTGAGCAGCCGCGCGGCGAGGCGTATTACTATGTGCGCGGCAGCGGCACCAAGAACCTGGACCGTTTTCGCGTGCGAACGCCGACGTCGCAAAACCTGGCGGGTCTGACGCATGCGCTGCAGGGCGTGCTCCTTGCCAACGTGCCCATGATTATCCTGACCATCGACCCCTGCATTAGCTGCACGGAAAGGTAGGCGCGGCATGAGTTTACTGACATTTGCCAAGACGGCCTTGGGTTCTATGGTCAAGCAGCCGGTAACGGTGTGCTATCCGCAGGAGAAGCTCGCGGTACCCGAGCGCTTGCGCGGACATATCGTTAACGACATGGACGTGTGCATTTGCTGCGGCATGTGCGCGCGTCGCTGCCCGGCGGGCGCGCTCGCGGTCGATCGCAAGGGTGGAACGTGGTCGATCGACCCGTATGCCTGCGTGGTGTGCGGTGAATGCATCGAAAGCTGCCCTAAGCACTGTCTGAGTATGGACACCGCCCGCACCCCGGTTGCGGCGGACAAGACTCCCACGGTAGAAACCAAGCCGGAATAGGGTCGAAATAGAGCTGGAATAGGGGCCGGCGGGGCAAAAATGCCCCGCCGGCCCCGCGCGTGAACGCGCGGTCAGGCCGCCGCGAACAAAACTATGCCGGTTTACGGGGCTGGAGAGTGAACCCCCGACCATGTCAAAAATCGCGAAATCAAAACCGCAGGTAGATTGCTTGCTGTTTTTCAAAAATAGGGGGTATGGATGAGGGTTTCGACTTTGGCCCCGCAATCCGGCATAGTTTTTAAATGGCACCATATCAGTAACAGCCCTTGATTTCCCGTGGACAGAGGGAAACGGACCATTTTGGCCTTGCGAGGGCTGCCGCGTGACCCGTCTGCCACGAAATGGGCCCATCTACTACGTTTAGGCCGCTACCCTCAACCATGCCAAAAAACGCGAAAACAAAATTGCAGGTAGAGCGCCTGCGGTTTTTCATGAAACGCGGCTATGGTCAGGGGTATCGGGTCAAACGTAGTAGACGGGCCGGTTTCGTGGCGAGCGCCATCGACTGCCCCCTTCGGGGACGGAGGAAAGCGGATCATTTTTGCCTGATGGCTCCGAGTCGCACCCGTTTTCCTGCGAAAACGCCGTGTCTCAACTTTGGCGAGACATTTGTCTCACGCCCAAAACAGAATCTGGAACATGTGTCACCTGCCCAAATTGTGTCTCATTTCGTAACTTTAGGCTGTTGCAAGGTCTGAGACCGCGAGAAGGGAGAC
>URFE01000080.1:0-9150 GCA_900546965.1 uncultured Collinsella sp. | reverse complement strand
ACCTATTAAGTCGTCGGCAGCGTCAGATGTGTATAAGAGACAGTTCTTGTAGATAGCGCTTGTAGAGCCGGCCAGCTGTACCACCGTTGCATATCACCTGCTCAATGGGAGCTGCGTCGGTAATGCACTCGATATGTGCCGGCACAACGTTGCGAATACTCGCGTCGCTCGAGCCCTTAATGTCGCAGCTCTCGATCACATCCCACAGGGCCACGCCGCCGTTCAGCAGCATGGCCCGCTTGGCGGCTATCGAGGCATCGAGCGCCGCAGGCTCGCTGCCCGCCAAGAGGTCGCCCTCGTTGGGCGGCACAGGCACACCGAGGCACGCGGCCATCACCCGCCAAAAGCGATTCTGCGGGTTGCCGTAATAAAAGGCATTAGCACGCGAGAGCACCGAGGGAAACGACCCCAGCACCAAAACGCGCGAGTGCTCGTCAAACACGGGCTCAAACCCATGCTCAATATGTTGATAGCCCTCGTCGGACGCAGCCATGGCCTAGGCCCTCAACAGATAGCGTACCTCGTAGGGCGCAAGCTCAAGAGAGCCCGCCAGCTCGACCGTGGGCACGCCGTCGGCAAGCAAATCTACAAAGGAGCCGTTGAGCTCGCCGGCGCCAAAGGTGTAAGGCTCGTCCACGGCGTTCACCGCCACGAGCACCGTCGCGTCGTCGCAGGCGCGCTCGAACAGCAGCTGCTTGTTCTGGATCACCACATTGCGATAGGCACCGTAGTTGAGAGCACGGGCCGCCGCGTCGTCGGCCGAACGAAGGTGTGCGAGCTGCGTGATGAACGCCGTCAGTTCGTTGGGCGCAGGTTCATCGAGCGCAGGGCGCAGCGCCCAGTCGCCATCGGGGCCGCCCTTTTCGCCAGCAATTCCCCACTCGCTGCCATAGTAGACGCACGGGATGCCCGGCATGCCAAAGAGCATGCCATAGGCGGGACGCAGGCACGACTTGTCAGTGAGGATGCTTGCCAGTCGCGGCACGTCGTGGTTGTCGACAAACGACAGCAGGTGCTTGCCGCGGTAGATGCACCAGGGGTCGCCGCCAAACTGACGGTGCAGCGAGTGCGCAATCTCGAACATGTTGACCGAGTTAAAGCTGGAGTACAGGCCCTTGTAACACTCGTAGTTGGTGCAGGAGTCGAGCATCTCGTCGTTGACGATCTGGTTGTAGTCGCCGTGGAGCGTCTCGCCGATCAGCACGAAGTCGGGCTTGAGCTCACGGGCGAAGCTATGCAGACGACGCATGAAGTCGCGGTCGAGCATATAGGCAACGTCCAGGCGCAGGCCGTCGACGCCAAAGACCTCGGCCCAGCGGTGCACGGACTCTAGAAGGTAATCGACCACGGCAGGGTTTTGCAAGTTGAGCTTCACGAGCTCAAAATGGCCTTCCCAACCCTCGTACCAAAAGCCGTCGCCGTAGCAGGAGTCGCCATCAAAGCTAATGTGGAACCAGTCCTTGTACGGCGAGTCCCACTTACGCTCCTGCACATCGCGGAAGGCCCAAAAGCCGCGGCCGACGTGGTTGAAGACGGCGTCGAGCACCACGCGGATGCCGTGAGCATGCAGTGTGTCGCACACGGCGGCAAAGTCGGCGTCCCCACCCAGGCGACGGTCGATATGGCGCAGGCTGCGTGTATCGTAGCCGTGACTATCGGACTCGAGCGGCGGGTTGATGAGCACAGCGCCAACGCCGAGTTTTTGCAGGTAGTCGGCCCATTGGGCAATCTTCATGATAGGAGCATCGGGGTTGGGTTCGACATCGGCGGCCTGGGCGAGCTCATCCTCGGCAACGGGGGCGGCGTTTTCGCGCGGAGCTCCGCAAAAGCCCAGCGGATAGACCTGATAGAACGTCGTCTCGTATGCCCACATAGCAACCTCCCGGTAAGCTCAACACAACGACATCCATTGTATGCCCAGCTTGTATCCCCTCCCCCAAAATAAGTTGCGGTGCAATAGGGACTGTTTGCCGGGTTTATTGGGCCCAGCAGTCCGTATTTCACCGCAACTGATGAGGAGGATGTGGCTAGGCGACGGGCTTTGCGCGGCGTATGGCTGGGAACATCACCGTGATGGCGAGGATGACGCCCACGGCAGCGATCGCACCGCCCGCGAAGCCGATCCAGGCGATACCGGGACCCGAAACCACGGCTCCGCCGATCGCGGTACCCGTGCCGATACCGAGGTTGAACAGGCCCGAGAAGATCGACATGGCAACGGCCGACGAATCTGCCGGCGTGTGCTTGATGAGCTCGGCCTGAAACGCCACGTTAAAGGCCGTGGCGCAGCAACCCCACAGTGCGCAGACGGCAAGCACTGTCACGAGCGACGATGCGGCCGGCCCCATGAGCAGCAGGGCCACCGGCACGCCGGAGAGCGTGATAGCAAGGAACGGAAAACGGTGCCCGTCGAACAGGCGGCTGAACAGCCAGCTGCCCACCAAGCCGGAACAGCCAAACGCCGTCAGCGTCATGGTGATGGCGCCCGCATCGACGTGCGCGACCTGCGCCAGGAAGGGCTCGATATAGCTGTAGCTTGCGTAATAGCCGGTCGCCATGAAGACCGTGACTGCGTAGAGCGCGATGAGGAGCGGGTTCTTGAGCAGCTCGGGCAGCTGTTTGACGGTAAAGCGCTCACCCGCCGGCATGGCCGGGAACACCGCTGCCTGGCAGGCGACCGCGATGGCTGAGAGGCCCCCGACCACGGCAAACGTCATGCGCCAGCCCACGGCCAAGCCAATGGCGCGACCGAGCGGCAGGCCAAAGATCTGCGCGATGGACGAGCCCGTGGCGATCATGCTGATGGCGAGCGCGCCGTGGCGAGTGTCGACCAGGCGCGAGGCCATAATCGAGGCGACTGACCAGAACACGGCATGTGCGCAAGCGACCACCAGGCGCGCGCAGACCAGGATGGGATAGGTCGGCGCCACAGCGGACAGGAACTGACCGAGCGAGAACACGGCCAGCACGCCCAGCAGCATCCGCTTGAACTCGAAGCGCGAGGCAAACACCATGAGCGGCAACGACAGCAGCATGACGCCCCAGGCATAGACCGAGATCATGATGCCAGCTTGGGCCTCGGTGAGCGAGAACGACGCGGCGATATCACTCAAAAGGCCGATGGGCATAAACTCCGACGTGTTGAACACGAACGCACAGCAGGTGAGCCCGACGAGCGGGAGCCACTGCCTGAGCGTGATGCCGTCTTGCCTTGCCTGACTCATATATAACGTCTCCAATCATTTTGAGCGGAGGCGATTATATAGCAACGGCCCCGCATCCGTCAGCAACAGATGCGGGGCCGAAAACAATTCGATACACAGAGGTTGCGCCGTCAATTCATAACTAAGCCAACCCCAGCAATATGCCCGCCGAATGCACGACAAACGCCACGATCCAGGCAACGGCAACCTGAAACGCGAATACGGCCACGGCATAGCGCGCGCCCAACTCGCTCTTGACGGCGCCGATTGCCGCCACACAAGGCGGGTACAGCAACGTAAAGACCAAGAACACGTAGGCGGTAAACGGCGAAAACATGGTCGACAGCGCCGCGGGCGACGTTGCGCCCAAAAGCACCGTGAGCGTCGAGATGACGCTCTCCTTGGCAATGAGCCCCGTGACGAGCGCCGTCGAGGCGCGCCAGTCGCCAAAGCCGAGCGGGGCCAACACCGGCGCGATGATGCTACCCAGACCGGCAAGCAGGCTTTGCGACTGGTCGGCGACCACGTTAAAGCGGATGTCGAACGTCTGAAGGAACCAGATGACCACGGTCGCGGCAAAGATAATGGTAAAGGCCTTGGTGATGAAGTCCTTAGCCTTATCCCATGCCAGCATCACCGTTGTCTTGACGCTCGGCAGGCGGTAATTGGGAAGCTCCATGATAAACGGCACCGGGTCGCCCTTAAATGCCGTGCGGTTGAGCACCAAAGCCGCGATGCAGCCGACCACGATACCGATCAGATAGAGCGAGACCATGGCGGGAACCGTCGCCTGTGGGAAAAACGCCCCGCACAGCAGACCGTAGACCGGCAACTTGGCCGAGCAGCTCATGAACGGCGTGAGCATGACCGTCATCTTGCGGTCGTGCTCGGATGGGAGCGTACGGGTCGACATGATAGCCGGCACGGTGCAGCCAAAACCGACGAGCATGGGCACGAAGCTGCGGCCCGACAGGCCAAAGCGACGCAACACCTTATCCATGACAAAGGCCACGCGTGCCATGTAGCCGGAGTCTTCCAGAATGGAGAGGAACAAAAAGAGCACGACGATAATCGGCAGGAAGGTCAGCACGCTGCCCACGCCCGTAAGCACGCCGTCGACAGCCAGCGAGCGCACCACGTCGTTGGTGCCGAACGCCTTGAGGCCCGCATCGGCCGAGGCGATGATGGCAGCGATACCGTCCTCCATGAGTCCCTGCAACGCCGCGCCGATCACGCCAAACGTCAGCCAAAAGACGAGGCCCATGATCAACAGAAACGCCGGAATGGCCGTATAGCGACCCGTCAGAATGCGGTCGATTTTGACAGAGCGCACGTGTTCGCGGCTTTCGTGCGGCTTGACGACGCAGCGCCCGCACACGTCGCCGATAAAGCTAAAGCGCATATCGGCCAGCGCGGACAGGCGGTCGGTGCCGGCCTCGCCCTCCATCTGGGTAATGATGTGCTCGATGGCGTCGAGCTCGTTGCGGTCCAGGTGAAGCGCCTCGGTTACCAGCTCGTCACCCTCGACCAGCTTGGTCGCCGCAAAGCGCACCGGGATGTGCGCCGTCACGGCATGGTCCTCGATCAGGTTAGCAATACCGTGGATGCAGCGATGCAGCGCACCGCCGTCCGGACCGTCGGGCGCGCAAAAGTCCAGGCGACCAGGGCGCTCGCGGAACCGCGCCACGTGCAGGGCGTGGTCCACCAGCTCGCCGATGCCCTCGTTGCGGGCAGCGCTAATGGGGACAACGGGCACGCCCAACAGGCTCTCGAGCAAGTTGACGTCTACGGCGCCGCCGTTGGCGGTCACCTCGTCCATCATGTTGAGCGCGATGACCATAGGACGGTCAAGCTCCATGAGCTGCAGTGTCAGGTACAGGTTGCGCTCGATGTTGGTGGCGTCAATGATGTCGATGATGGCGTCCGGACGCTCGTCGAGGATGAACTGACGGCTCACGACCTCCTCGCCTGTGTACGGCGACAGGGAGTAAATGCCGGGCAGGTCGGTAACGCTCGCCTCGGGATGGTTACGGATGGTGCCATCTTTGCGGTCGACCGTCACGCCGGGAAAGTTACCGACGTGCTGGTTGGAGCCCGTCAGCTGGTTGAATAACGTGGTCTTGCCGCAGTTTTGGTTGCCGGCGAGGGCAAAGTGCAGCGGCGCGCCCTCTGGCACGGCCGTCTTTGCCGCACGGGGCGAATACGTCCCCTCGCCCAGGGCCGGATGCTCCGTCGTGCCGATTGCGGCGTTAGCGCGCGGACCCGTATCGGTGTCGTGAATACCCACGAGCTCGATGCGAGCGGCATCGTCCTTACGCAGTGTCAACTCGTAGCCACGCAGGCGGATCTCGAGCGGGTCACCCATGGGGGCGTACTTCATCATGGTGACTTCGGTGCCCGGCGTTAGACCCATGTCCAAAATATGCTGTCGGAGTGCCTGATCGTCCGATGCCACCGATGCGACAACGGCGTCCTTTCCAATCTCGAGTGTATCGAGTCTCACGTCCGTGTTCCTCCCCCGGCGCCCACAGGGCGTTGCATTTTGTTTACCATGGCTAACCGTTTGCCATGGCTAACCAATTTATCCATGCATGATAGCGCGAACACGCAACGATGTTCAATCGACAGATTGTTGCAAGGGGGGCAGGTCGCTTTGCCCAATAGATGCGATGCGGAACAACCAGGCGCGGGAGGGGATTCCGGGACACGGTTTCCCAGACGGCACCCTTTCGGAAACCGCACCCCACTATTCAGGCGAATTCCGGGATGCAGTTTCCCGATGGGGGCTCCTGGGGAAACTGCATCCCACTCCGAAACGCTAAAACGGGATGGGCTTTCCGACTGAGGTCTCTAGCGGAAACTGCGTCCCGGAATAGGCGCTCAGACTGGGACGTATTTTCCCGATCGAGCCCCTCGGGGAAACTGCGGCCCGGAATCTGCGCCCGAAACGGGACGCGGTTTCCCCAAGGACCGAATCAGCCGCCCGCCCCTCGTCAAAATCATCCGCTTTCCTCCGTTGTATGCGGAACATCCAAGGAGTGTCCCAGAGTGCCGGCACAATAGGAACGTCCCCAGCTGCCGGCAGCATTTCACCGCAACTGCAAAAACCCGCGCAGGCAACCGTATTCACCTGCGCGGGTTTAGTGGGCGCTCACAAAGGTACGTTACAGAGGCCCACGTCAGTTATGGATTACCGAATGGCACCGGCACGCGACGCCTCAGTCGGCTTACCAAGCGATGAAGCTTGCCGCAGTCCTAGACAATCGGCGCAATGCCGGCAAAGTGCAGATACAGCGAAATAATTGCCACGACAATGACCACCGCTGCGATCAGCTTGTCGTGCAGATGCGGAAGCACCGGCTTACCGCGGCCTCGCTCACCCAGCATATAGACGGGAATGGCCGGAGCAAAAAGAATCGTCGTGATCATAACGCCCTGAAGACCCGTCGACCACACCAGGAACAACGTGTAGATAAAGCCGAGTGTACCGAAGAAGCGGGCTTTGCCGACGCTTGGCGCATGCGGCCCGTCCAGATGCTCGTTCTTCCAGCCAATCACCATGTAGTAGGCTGCCGAGCACACGTACGGAACCAGAATCGTGTTGACCGCGCAGCTATAGAAGAACTGGTAGGTGCTCGCCGCCACATACGACACAATCAAGAAGAGCTGCGTGATACCGGAGCTCACGAGAATCGTTACCACCGGGGCATCATGCGTGTTCGTCTTGGCAAACGCCAGCGGGAAGGAACCCTGGCGCGCCGCCTCGAACGGCGTCTCGGATGCAATGATGACATAGCCCAGCATCGCGCCGACCAGCGAGAGAATAACGCCAAGGTTTACGATGGCAGCGCCAACAGGACCGATTGCGCGCTCGAGAATTCCCGCCATGGAGGGCGTTGCGAGCTGCGCCATCTCCTCGCGCGGCATAATGCCAAGCGACAGCATCGAGATGATCAGATACAGCGTGAACACAGCCGCAAATCCAAGCGCCGTCGAGCGACCTACGTCGCGCACATACTTTGCACGGCCCGAGATGACGACGGCACCCTCGATGCCCGTGAAGACCCAAACAAGGGCAATCATGGTCGAGACAACCTGCTCGCCAAAGCCAGGACCCGCCGGCTCTCCCCAGAAGTTGTCCATAAAGATATCGACGTTGAACTTACCCAGGAGCACAATGCTCAGCACAAAGAGTCCCAGCGGCACCAGCTTCGCCAAGGTGACGATCGTGTTAATGCCCGCGGCCTCCTTGACGCCACGAAGTACAAGAGCGGTAAGGAACCATAGAAATACGCTGGCGCAGATGATGGAAAGCAGATTGTTGCCCGCACCAAACGCGGGAAAGAAATAGCCCAGTGCGCTAAACAGCAAGAGAGCAAAGCTCACGTTGGAAAGGCATGCGCTGATCCAGTAGCCCCAGGCGGAGTTGAAACCAATGTAATCACCAAAGCCCGCCGCAGCGTATGCATAGATGCCGCCGGTTAAGTCGGGACGAGCCTGAGATAGACCGTTGAACACCATCATCAACGCAAAGACGCCTATAAAACAAATTCCCCACGAGACGATAACCGCACCGGTATTGGCTCCGCCCGCTGCCATATCGCCGGCGAGAGAAAAGATACCGCCACAAATACTGGCGGTAATGACCATCATGGTCAGACGAAAGAGATCGAGGCCATTAGGGTCGATAATCTCATCGTTTTGAGCTTTAGAGGCCATTGTATGTGCACCCCCCTTCATCATGTGATCGAACGAAAGATGGCCCGGACGTCCCGAATCGGGTGCCGGGCCATCGGTCAAGCGATCATCAGACTGTTACAGCTATCGCGTTAGAAGCGCAGTGACAGGCAAGAAAGGCCACCGTCGACCTTGCGATACTCGGAGGTATCGACGACGAGCGTCTTGTAGCCCAGATCCTGCACGGCCTTGAGCACGGTCGGATAGCCCTCGGCAACGATGACCGTACCGTTGACCCAGATGCAGTTAGCGCCATAGGCCTCGTCCTCGGGCACGACAATCTTGTTGTACTGGGCAAAGTCGGGCTTATCGATGAACTCGCCGGAGACGAGCATGTTGTTGTCCTCGATGTAGTTGACGCCCGTCTTGAGGTGCAGGACCTCCTCCAGCGGAACCTCGGAACCCTCGAGGCCCCAGCCCTCGAGAATCTCGCAGAACTGGCGAATGCCCTCTTCATTGGTGCGAGCGGAGCGACCGACATAGAAATGATCGCCGACCATCATGACGTCGCCGCCGTCGAGCGTGCCGGGAGAAACAATGTGCTTGACATGCTCGTCGTCAAAGAAGCGACGGACGACCGGCTCGATCTCGTCCTTCTCGCCGTTGCGGCTGTCGGCACCGGGGTTGGTAATAATGGCTCCGCAGCGAGAGATGACGGCCGGATCATCGACGGAGCAGCTGTCGGGATACTGCTCGAGGGCAGGCAGCACCGACACGTCCACGCCACACTGCTCGAGCGCATGCTCATAATCGTAGTGCTCCTCAATGGCGCGCTCGTAGATAGGCTGGCCAAGCTCGGGTGCGCTCGTGATGCCATTGCTCAGGGACTTGCCGGGACGACGGATGATAACGTGGCTGAACTTGGTCATGATGATCCTCCTTGGATCTCCTAGCCGAGGGCGAACTTCCTTGTGTCCGCCCTCCTTTCGATGGCTTAATCATAGGGCGGTTTTCCTGTTTTGTATATTGTATACAATCATGAACGGTAGATATTTCTCGGTGAGCGTACTCTCACGTTTCGGCACGAAGTAGCATGATTTAACTGGTCGTTCTATAATTCAACTGAGCTATTCAAGTGAAATGTATTTAGTTTTAAAAGTATACAGTTAAAGGATATACGTTCATGGAAACACTCAGAAGGCCCCTGAAGGACCACGTATACGACCTGTCTCTTATACACATCTGACGCTGCCGACGACTTAATAGGTGT